>CAIODK010000082.1 GCA_903856995.1 uncultured Burkholderiales bacterium | reverse complement strand
ATCACTGCACTTCCAGCTGAGTGGGCGAGTCGCCAAAACCGATGGCTAAGCCGAGTTGCTTGAGCTTTCGGCCGCCCTCAAATGCGATGATGCCCGCCTTGCCACTGTCAAAGGCATAAAGACGAGGCGATGAGCCTTGGCTTACCACCAAGCCACTGGCAGGTGGCGTCTTGGTGCGCGCCACGCGGCGTTGTGTGGCCAAGTCATAGACCCAAATCTCCAGCGCGCTGTCTTTGTGGCTACCCTCAAAACCATTGGGATGCATGCCCACATACAGCGTGCCGCTGTCTTTGTGCAAGGCCAGTGGCTGATAGCCACTTGGGCGCCAGCCCATCTTTGCATCGGCATCATTGCCAAGCCTCCAAAACGCACCAGCCACTGCCGTTTCGCCGCCAACATTAACGGTCACTACATGACCTTTGAACGATACAAAATGGTAGTTGTTCCCCTCTTGGGCGGCGGAGACAAACAAAGCATCGCCATCTGGATCAAAGAATTTGACACTCTTTTTCTTGCTGATGGGAAGGCCCTCGCTGTCAAGCGAAACCGTCAACATCGTGCCGTCACCGCACAGTGTGGAAAAGCGGTTGGCCGTCTGCGCGGGGTAGAGGATGTAGCAGCCAGGTGTCTGAATTTCAGTGACATGCTTGCCGGTCTGGCGATTGACAACACTGACCGATGTGGCAGGGGTAGCGTTTTGCACCAAGATGAAGCGGCCATCTGCCGTTGTGCGCAAAGTGCCGCGATACGGCAACGCTTGGGCATGCCTTGCGGGGTAAGGAATTTCCTCTTTCAAGGCCAGGGTTTTGGCGTCGTAGACAAGGATTTCTTCGATTCGTTCGCCACGGTTGAGCTTGCTGTAATACGTTGTCGCCACATAGATTTCGCTGCGATCTGGCGACAAGGTGGTTTGGGCAAACATGCCCGTCGACACCATGCCTTCGACCTTGAGCGTACGCCCGTCAATCACCGTCAACTTGCCATCGACCAAATGCGGCAAGGCCACATCGGTGAGATAAAGCCGTTGCGCGTGGGCGGGGGGTAACTTGCTGACCGTGACTTCCTCCACGGGTAATTCAGCATGCGCGGTGAAAGCACCGCCCCATGCAGCTAGCAGAAATAATCGAATTGCGCTCTTAGCTATCACCGGCCATCTCCTTGTTGTCATCAACTTTGAACTGCGGTGAATCAACTATGTGATTCAACGAATGGCTCAAATTGTTGGCGCGAAGAAGGTTTGAGCGTTATCCGTAATCGGAACCAAACGGGCCTAAACAGTGGGCAGCAATAGCCAAAATCGGAAAAATTCGAAATTCCAAACGATTAGTAGGTGAAACTCCGCAAAAATCCGAATGCCGTTTCAACTAAGCTCGATAGCTATCCCTCCTGTCACTCAACGTCTGTTCCTATTACTCAAACCGCTGCCACCGCCAATTACTCGTTTGAAAATCGCACATCTCGCGATTCGGATGAGCACGCACAAGCACTGCAAGATTGGGATCAAACGTACAGCCAACTCACCTCGGGTAGCTTTAAAGGCAGGCTGGTAGAAGCGCGTTTTAAGGGGCTACAAATTTTTCGCGAAACGACTAATCTTTCGGTTTCGCAAGAGGGCAATTCGCGCGAAGACTGCTTGGTAATGGGTATTCCAGTTCAAATGAGTGGCACGGGTCTGTTTGCCCGTCAGGTACTGACCCAGGACTCCCTGCTGTGCTTTCCCGGCAATCGCGGGTTTTCGCTGAAATCGCCAGAGCATTTTGATATCGTTGTTGTTGCCATTCCTGAGGCAACGCTTTTAGAAGCCACCGGCCTAGTAACGCACGCTGAGCTAGTTGATACCTTGCCAAAATCACCCACCGTGCAACTGGCCCCATCGCCATTAATCAATAACTTGCGTAAGTCTTTGCTTTCAATTTTGAAGCACGACCAGTTCGAACCCGCCATGTTGTGCTATCCGCAGGTTCAGCAAGAGATAACGTCAGAGATCATTGACCATCTCGTTAATGTTTTGCAAGCATCAAGCGATGCACCGCTACCCACTCGTTCATTCAAAAGCCGCAGCCATGTCGTCAAGCAGGCCACGGATTACGCACTCGATCGTGCCTCAGAGCAAGTCACCATCGTTGATCTGTGTCATCATTTGAAGATCAGTCGACGCATGCTTAATTACTGCTTCATGGAAGTCCTCGACACCAACCCTGTGAACTATCTGCGGACACTGCGGCTGAACTATGTGCGTCGAGAGTTGCGCCAACCCATGCCAGCGCACGCACAGATTCGTGACATCGCAGGTAAGTGGGGCTTTTGGCATCTGCCACGCTTTGCCGCTGAATATCGCGCGCTGTTTGGCGAGTTACCCTCTGCGACGGCACGCAACGGACGCTGTTGAGTGGACTTCCCACGGTCCAGCTTGACTGACACTTAATGTCTCTACTTTGAATCGGTTTGGATAGCGAGGTTCTTAGCGGCCATAAACTGTTCCGCCAGTGCCAGGAGAGCAGGGGTATCCACATCCATGACGCATCCTGGATCATTCACAGGCAGATAAATTGCTTGATGCCGTTCAACGACTGACTTCGCGCCTTGATCACCAGTGATGTTCAGCAAGTCGTTTAAGCAGGCGTTTGAAAACCCAACCGGATGCCCCTGTTGTCCTTGATAAACAGGTCGGACTACACGGCATGGGTTGGTGTTTGGTGACGATATATTTTTGAGTTGAGTCGCTACTTGCTGCAACGTTGCAGCTTGAATCAGCGGTAAATCTGCAGGCAGGATCAGCCAGCCCAACGCGCCTCGCGTCGCTGCTACGCCGCACGCAATGCTATCCGCCATCCCTGGGTTTTTAATATGGGACAAGTGCTCACGTTCAACAATGTGGTGCGGCAATCCGCTTGCATGAACGGCTGCTAAGACATGTGCACGCACAGTCATGCCAGCGAGTGGCGCTTGAAGCTTGTCCAGCAGGCCACCGGCTTGTTTGAAGCGGGAGCCATCCCCCGCTGCTAGCACGATGACGTGTATGTTTTGCGGCATCAGTCTGTTTTGCGATGCGTCACTGCATTCGGACTAATGGCTGGCATGTCATGAGAGTTCTTTGCTGAAGTGATGCCGCATTTGTTCGGCAAAGGAATATTGTTTTTGATTGCTATCACTTCAGCCATGATGCTGATGGCTATTTCTGAGGGCGTTTTACTACCGATATAAATCCCAATCGGCCCACGCAAGTTTTCCAGGCTTTCCTCTGATTGATCAAAGTGTTCAATCATTCTCATGCGTCGAAGCTCTGTGTTGCGTCGAGATCCGATCGCGCCAACATAGAACGCTTCTGTATGGATCGCCTCTATCAAGGCAAGATCATCGAGTTTGGGGTCGTGCGTCAATGCAATCACGCAACTACGTTTGTCGGGGTTGAAGCTTTGTATCAAGTCATCAGGCATTTCTGATGTGATGGATACATTCCCAACTGCCCATGATCTTCTGTACTCATCACGAGGATCGCAGACTGTTACTGAAAACCCGCTGAAGAGCGCCATGGTCGCTAAGTACTCAGATGTTTGCCCTGCGCCAATCAACAACATTCGGTAGCCCGGCCCAAAGGTGTTTCTCAGGGCGTATTCGTCTATTTCCAGTTCTGCAGGACTTTGGGAATCTTGTAATTCGACTGTCCCAGTTTTGAGGTTTGTAATTCGGCAAACCAACCTTCGTGATTCAAGCTGTTGAATGATTTCAGAGAGTAATTGAACATCCGGATTGAATTCCAGAACTAGCTCTAGCGTTCCCCCGCAGGGCAAGCCGAAGCGATGCGCTTCTTCTGCGGTAACGCCATATTTTCTAAGCT
>CAIODK010000081.1 GCA_903856995.1 uncultured Burkholderiales bacterium | reverse complement strand
TGCACGATGCGCGCTTCAATCATCACTTGACGCAGGGGCACATCGATTTTGGCCATCATCTGCGCGACTTGCTCGAGGCGTTCGACAATGTCTGTGACAAAGAGTTGGTTGGTACGCGGCTCGGCCATGGCGCTGCCGCGTGTGCTCAAGATACGCGAACCACCCCCCATGGCGGGCAAGCTGAACGGTATAGCGCCGGACGGGGCCGGGTAGCCTCCCAGCACTGCCGGCATAGAAGGCAACACCGTTCCACCTTGAATTTGCGTGAGTACATCAGCCGCTTTGGCGTAGTTAAGTGCAAAGCCTCGGGTTTGCATCGGCTCTAAATTTTGGGCCGCCAACCGACTCTCGTACTCGAGCTTTTCACGGGCTGCCACTTCGGCACGCGGCGCAACCCAAATAACGTTGCCTTGCCGACGCGCACTCAAGCCCTTGGCCTGCGCCATGATGTCCAGCGTTTGGTCCCACGGCACTTTATTCAACTTGAGGGTGAGCGAGCCGGTGACGCTGTCTGAGCTGACGATGTTCAAGCCAGTGAAATCTGCCACGAGTTGCAAGGCCGTTCGAACCTCGATGTTTTGAAAGTTCATGGACATGGGGTTGCCCGTGTAGACAGACTTGAGCTCTTCGCTATGCAGTGGAAAAGCGCAGCCCCAAGCGATCAAGCCAAGCCATGCTTGGCGGCTGGAGAGTCGATGCTTCATGGAGAAGTCTCTTTCAATGGCAGGTTGATTTGGCGGGACTGCCACTCACCCGTTGGCGCGAGCACCAACTCTTGCACCAGCAGTTGCTCAGTTGAAATCGCCAACACACGGCCAAAGTCTTGCCCCAGATGACCACCCACACGCACGCGATGCACAGTCAGCATGGCCACCTCTTTGTTTGCCCCCACGACGGGAAGAACCTTGATCAAAGCCTCCAACTCAGCACCTGCTGAAATTTGCCCGACATAGTGCAGACGCTCACGCGGAAAAGTTTCTAACGGGTCCTTAGGCCGCCGCAGCTCCGGCTCGACCAGCCGCGCATAACTCGGGTGTTGCTGGGCATGGGTGCGTTGTAGGCGTGACCACACCTGCGCATTGAAGGGGTCGGTCGGCGATGGCCCTGCTGCCTCCACACTGGCCAATTCAAAGGCCACGTCATGCTCGCTCGACTGAGGGGCGACCGCCACCAGTTGGGCCGCAATACCGCCTCGCGGGTCCGCCTTCAACTCCAACGATGACAGCGTGACGCCGGGGGCCGCCGTCGGCCAGTGCGCCAACCACCCCAGCCACGCGTCCCAAGACCCGTGCGCCTGCAAATGCATGGGCTGTTGTTGCAGCGCTAAAGCTTTCAAGGCGGGCGTTTGCACAGGCAGATCCCAACCCACTTGCGTGAGCTGCAAACCTTGTTGGTCCGCTCGCGCGGTGAGTTCGTTCAGATCGACAAATACAATTTTTGGTTCGGTCTGGGTTTGCATCAGATGTCTCGTTGCTTCGAGAATTTCAAGCGTGGTTTGTCGTTGCTCGCGGAGTTGGGTTTGCGCCTCGGTGGCCTCGCGCCAGTCTTGGCAACTGATGAGCCACACTGGACTGGCCAGCACGATGCCAGCGATCACCGCACCAGCCAATGAGGCACGCTGGTGCGCCACAGGCCAAATCCAAGGCTGCGGCCACCGCATCACACGCCCCCTTTCAAATCGGCCTCGATCCGGAATTGCCAAATCGGCATGCCCGTGGCGGAGCCGACAGGCATCACTTGCAGCTGCGACAGCGCTGGTGTTTGCGTCCAAATATCTAGAGCTTGAAGTTGCCGCATCAATTGCACCGCATGGCTGGACGACAAAGCCTCGCCCTGCACCGTCCAACGCTCGCCTTGCTGCTTCACACGTGCCACCCACACGCCTTGCGGTGCTTGACTCAGCACACGCCCCCATTGCAAGCTTTGCGCTTGAACATCTTGACGGGTTTGCAGCCAGCGTGCTTGGTCTGCGCTGAATTGTTGCCCTCGCTTGACACGCGCATGGTCTTTTTGCGCTTCGTCGTAGGCGCGCGCGGCACCCCCTACATCGGTTCTGCGCGGGTGCTGCGTTTGTGCGGCGGAGGAGATGGCCATCGCAAACGCTGCTGCCAAAATGGCGCCCACAATGGTGCACACGAGCATGCCTAGCCACCATGCTCGTCGCAACACTTGCTTTTTGATGCCTCGATGCGGTAAAAAATTCACCCCTGCCTCGTGCCAAGCGCGTAGCGCCAAACCCAAGGCGGCATCGCACGCCGAGTCTGCCCCCGCACCGGCATCCAATGGAGGGGAACAGCTCTGCGCACGATACGCGGCGTCCACGCACGGCTCAATAGCCAACACCGTCAACCCAGCGGCATGAGCCGCCTGTAGCCACGCCTCAACGCGAGCAAGGGGCGCCGCTTGTATCCGATAGCGCAGCTCGCCCGTCTCGACCGGTCCAGTGTCCAAGCTGTAGTCAATGCAAACCTCTGCGGCGGAGTCGGGCAACAAGGACTGCACCTCCGCCTGCAATTGAAACGCCACATCGTCCTCGGACAAGCTCGTCGCCAATGTGATGAGGTGATTCGAGAGGCATGCGTCC
>CAIODK010000080.1 GCA_903856995.1 uncultured Burkholderiales bacterium | reverse complement strand
TGAAACAAGAGGCCGTGTCTTGGCAGAAAGCATCCTGGTCTTTTGACTTCATGACAAAACCATGACACATATGACACTTGGTGTTTTAAATTAAACGGTATAAACTGTTTACTCTTTAAATCACCAAGGATCTACACGTGAACACCGCAGTCAAAAAACCCCTCGTCAAAGCTGCTGCCAAGGCCCCTGCAACTAAAACGGCCACCGTTAAAAAAGTTGTCGCGAAAAAACCAGTCGCAAAAAAACCGGTCGCAACGAAGCCCGTGGTGAAAAAAGTGACGACAAAAACTGCCGTCAAAAAAGCCCCCGTCAAATCAGCCGCAACCAAGCCTGCTCAGCCAGTCAAAGCTGCTAAGCCTGCCAAAGTCAAAAAAGCCAAGTTGGTCCGCGACAGCTTCACGATTCCTAAAGACGAATACGTGGTCATCGACAGCCTCAAAGTGCGCGCGGGCAAGCTCGGTCAATCTGTGAAGAAAAGCGAATTGCTGCGTGCTGGCGTCAAAGCCCTCGCCGCCATGAGCGACATTCAGTTCAAAGCTGCATTAAGCAACGTACCGACCATCAAGACCGGTCGTCCCACGAACGCGAAATAAGTTCAGGACACGCGACGGTTAACAGCACAGTTTGCACTTGACCGTCGCGCACACGGGTGCGCAGCCACCAGACAGCGCCTTTACGAACGGCGCATGCGCCCTCATTCATTCCGAGCAACTGCGACACGATGTTGCCTAAATACGGCTGGTGGCCCACCAACAACACGGGGCCTTTCAGTTGCGGGCCAGTCTCGGGATGCCATTTGAGCAACGTAAAGATATCTTCCAGCGACGCCTCGGGTGTCAGCTCATCACGTAACTTAAATTTACGTCCTAAAGGCGCTACCGTTTGCTGCGTCCGACGCGATGGACTCACCAACACGCGGGTGCCTTCGGGCAAGTGACGGTCTAGCCATGCGGCCATACGCATCGCTTGGCGCTCGCCTTTGCTTGTCAGCGGTCGAGACAAGTCATCGCCACCTTCTGGTGCATTCTCAGCTTCGGCGTGGCGCCACAAAATCAAGTCCATACGAACCTCACATCTTGTTAT
Organism: uncultured Burkholderiales bacterium; assembly: GCA_903856995.1. Lineage (GTDB taxonomy): Bacteria > Pseudomonadota > Gammaproteobacteria > Burkholderiales > Burkholderiaceae_C > Limnohabitans. The sequence goes on along the minus strand of CAIODK010000080.1, from coordinate 15,661 downwards.
CTGCGTAAAGTGCCATCAAGGCGGCCTGTGCACCGTGCGTTTGAACAACAGGGGCCACAGCGGTTGTTTTGGTTGATGTGCGTCTGGGCTTGGTCGGTTGCACACGCGTGTATTCACCTTGTGCATTCATGCGCCAAGCGTCCACGTCGTCGCGCAAATACACCATCAAACACTCTTCGAGCACACGTTTGCGCAAAGCCGCATCTTCCACAGGCCATGACAACTCGACGCGACGCAACATGTTGCGATTCATCCAATCGGCACTCGACAAATACAAAGATTCATCGTTACCGGTCAGGAAATAAAACACCCGCGAGTGCTCCAAGAAACGACCAATGATGGAGCGCACACGGATGTTGTCAGTCACACCGGGCCTCTGCGCGGGCAACATGCAGGCACCGCGAATGATCAAATCAATCTGCACCCCAGCTTGCCCCGCGTGCACCAAAGCTTCCATGAGCTTTTCGTCTGTCAACGTGTTCATCTTCAAAATGATGCGACTGGCCACACCTTTCGCGGCGGCCTGTGCCAGTGCATCCACCTTGTCGATCAAACTGCGTTGCAATTGGAACGGCGCAATCATCACCTTGTTCAAGCGCGGAATCTTGCTCTGATTGGCCAATAAATTGAAGACACTTTCGACGTCTTGTGTGAGCTTTGGATCACACGTGATATGGCTCAAATCGGTATAAAGCTTAGCGGTGCGAGGGTTGTAGTTGCCGGTCGACAAATGTGCGTAGCGGCGAATGTTGCGCCCTTCACGGCGAGACACCAGCAACATCTTGGCATGCGTCTTCAAACCCACCACGCCGTACACCACTTGGGCACCAATGTATTCAAGCTTTTCAGCCCAATTGATGTTGGCCTCTTCGTCAAAGCGGGCTTTGAGCTCCACCACGACCGTCACTTCTTTACCGCGCTGCACCGCCTCACGCAACAGCTCCATCAGCACCGAGTCGGCACCGGTTCGGTAAATGGTTTGTTTGATAGCCAGCACAGCAGGGTCAAGCACAGCTTCGCGAAGGAACGACAGCACGCCGTCAAAGCTCTCGTAGGGCTGGTGAATCATCACATCGCCAGCTTGCAAACGCTCAAAGATAGAGCCATTGCTCACCATCTGCTGCGGAAAGCTAGCGTTGTAACGGGGAAACAGCCACTTGGGGTTGTCGATCAAATCGATGAGCTGGTTCAAACGTACCAAGTTCACGGGGCCATGCACACGGTACAAAGCCGATGCAGGCAACTCAAACTGATGCAACAAAAAGTCAGACAAAAATTCAGAGCAACCCGACGACACCTCTAGACGAACCGCTTGGCCATAGTTGCGGTGCACCAAACCTTTACGCAAGGCAGTACGCAGGTTTTTCACATCTTCTTCATCTACAGAAAGATCCGAATGACGCGTCACTCGGAATTGCGAGAACTCCCCGACCACACGGCCTGGGAACAAATCCTTCAAGTGCGCGCGGATCACGCTGGAGATGGACACAAACAACTGGCGTTTGCCCGAAAGCTTCTCAGGCAACGGGATCAAACGCGGCAAACTGCGGGGGACTTTGACAATTGCAATTTCGTTGTCACGACCAAAGGCATCTTTGCCAGACATGCGAACAATGAAATTGAGCGACTTGTTGGCAACTTGCGGGAACGGATGTGCAGGATCTAAGCCAATGGGTAACAGCAAGGGCCGCACTTCACGTTCAAAGAAAGCTTTGACCCACTGGTGTTGCGCCAACGTGCGCTCGCCATACGACAAGATACGCACCCCCTCTTTGGCAAAAGCAGGCATCAGCACATCGTTGTAGAGCGTGTATTGCTCATCCACCAGTGCATGGGCCACGGTGCTCAGCGCGAGTTGTGCCTGTTCACCCGCCGCATCCAAAGACACCATGGGGTGTTCGCGGCTCGCATACAAAGCCGCACGCACTTCAAAAAACTCGTCTAAGTTGGAGGACACGATGCACAAATAACGCAGACGCTCGAGCATCGGCACGTCTGGCCGTTTGGCCCAATCCAACACGCGGACGTTGAATGCCAGCAGGCTCAGGTCGCGGTCTAACCATTCGACCTTGGTACTGTGTGGCGTAGGTGGCGCGATGCCTGTCGTCGCTTTCGTCATGGTCTTACCTGTCTAAACATTCTGCCAGTGTGACGTTTGAACATGACAAATACGTGACATTTATGACAAATTTCTTTAATTGGCATACAAACTTTGAACAAATCTCGCAGAAACGATCAACGAGTAGGTAACCTAAATCATCAGTCCCATCGACACCAAACGGCACCTTGTGTATTCTTCTGAGCACAATCACGTTAAACGATAACTTGATTCAAGTTGTCGGATACGCAAACTTACTTAGATGAAAACATGAATTGGAATCAATCTCTCATTGGATTAATCACGGCATTAAGCATTGGTTTGCTCATTGGAACCGTCCGAGAACGCCTACACAAGCCAGGCGTGATGAAAGCGGGCCTGCGAACACATGCCATCGTGGCGTTGTTAGGCGCGATCACACTCAGCATGGGGTTGCAAGTTTTTATTGCAACAATACTGGTGGCCGGCGTCTTGATCGCCATGGGCTACCGCCAAACCGCCCCACAAGACCCGGGAATGACCGGTGAATTCGCGTTGCTTTTGACAATGGTGTTGTCTGGTCTAGCGATGAAAGACCCCTCATTGGCGGCAGCAATCGGCGTCGTTGTGGCATGCCTTCTTTTTGCCAAAAAACCATTGCGTAAATTCAGTCAAGAAATATTGACTGAACATGAATTGGAAGACGCATTGATGCTGTGTGCTTCAGTCTTGGTCGTGTTACCGCTTTTACCGACCACAGCGATTGATCCATGGAATGCACTCAACCCATTCAACATGTGGAAAATTGTTGTACTCATCATGGGGGTCGGCATGCTTGGCCACGTTGCCATGCGGGCATCGGGGGTGCGCTGGGGACTGCCGATGGCTGGATTCTTCACGGGATTTATATCTTCAACAGCTGCCGTTGCCGCATTTGGACGCACCGCGCATGAAAAACCAAACATGGAGTCGATTGCAAGCGCAGCCGCAATACTTTCTGCCCTGTCCTCCTTGATCTTGTTCGCGCTTGTCCTTGCGGCTAGCGCTCCACAACTGCTGCTGTCTGTCGCATGGGAGCTGACAGCAGCAGGAACAGCACTGCTGCTTGTTGCGGTATATCTCATGCAACAAACAGAATTGGTGAATGAATTACCTGCCCCCTCATCGAATCACACATTCAAAACATCGCATGCCTTGTTGATTGCAATCACAATCAGCGCTGTCACACTTTGTGCAGCTTGGCTCAGAGATCTATTTGGAGACTCAGGCGCATTTGCCACATCAGCGATTGTGGGATTGGTAGAAATTCAGGCGGCAGCAGTGAGCATTGCGCAACTCAGTCATAACGAAGCCATTCAGTCGACGTATGCACGCTGGGGCGTCGTAGCCATTTTGGCGTCAAGTACAAGCTCGAAAATAGTCTTGGCCTATCTCAGCGGCGGCAAAAACTATGGCCATCACATCGCCATAGGGCTAGGGTCGATGCTCATCGCTGTTGTTTCCTGCATGCTTTTAATTAAATAGATACTTCATCAAGTGCCGGGGCCCCAGAGATACCTAGCTTGACTGCATTGGCCAGAACGAAAACTCTCGCAATCTTTCTAGCAATTGCTGACCCGCGATGTCTAAAGTTGCGTCATTGTGTATTTCAATCAGCACACAACCCCTTGGCACTGCCAACTCAACGTTTCTACTCAATCTGGCTTCAATCGCTTCTGCAGATTCACGACCTCTTCGGTTAAGACGTTCTCGCAAAACGACTGGGTCAGCCGTGATGTGCAACACAGTCAAGCCGGGGTAGTCATGAGCTGCGATGGGCAGATGCGCTCGCGAGCCATTCACGATAACGCATTGAGCCGGATCCCTCAATAAGGTGAGCTCTGATTTAGGTATGCCATAGCGATGCGTGTTCGCATCCCAGTGCATAGAAAATTCATCATGAGACACCAACAGCTCAAACCCAGCCGTATCAACACACACATGATCTTCGGCACCAGGTCCGTCAGACTTGGAGCGATTGATGGTACGCCTTGCCCAGTGCACGGGCGTTGAAACTGGTGTTTGATCGCGCAACCAAGACAGCACACTGTCTTTGCCTGCGCCCGAAGGGCCAACGACATAAATCAAGCGACGGTTCATGCGCTTAACGCCACAAGTTCTAGCATTTGAATTTCTGCGCCGCGTTCGGGTTCGACAAACAAAGCCAATCGATCAAAACGACACACGCCTAGATGTGCGAAGTGGGCTTGAGCAGCTTGCTGCCATGCAATGCGTACATCATCAGACATGTTATCCAATCGACCTGTCAGGGACATATGAAATTGAAACTGATCAAACACATACGGATAGCCCCACGCCATCAACAAACGGTCTTGCTCAGGTGTGAGCGGGGCCTGTCGACGACGCACCAAATCAGTCGCGTCCAACGGGGTTGCAAAGCGATGCAAGGCTCTCACACATGCTGCGGCAGTGCGGTTGATCTGAGAAAGATCACCATCGGGCCGTAAGGCCAGAAAGCCATCGCGTGTACTGACATTCAGTGCGGGCAAATCAAACGCAGGCAAGGTCTTTGCCAGCTCACGCAGAACAGACATGACAGACCTCAAATTTTCACCGGGCATGATTTTGAAAGGCGCTTTCAGCGTGGCGTGCCAACCGTAGCGGCGTGGCTCTGCGGTGCAAGCCCACTGCTCTTGAGGCGAGATACCAGCCAACTGCGGCTGAGCCATAGGCTGCCCTGTGGCTGCACAACGCCCCAACCACTCACTGCCCGCTCGCCACCAAGCACTGTGAATGTCGGGCACAAAGTACACCGCACAACGGTAGGGAATGGTTAAATATTTTTCATCAAGCGTCATGGTGGTTCACCGTCAATGTCACGCGGTCTCCCGCAAACCAAGCTTTGGAAAATTCAATGGGTACGCCGCCTGTGTCCACGTTCACACTGGTCACCAGCAAAGCAGGCCGTGTCACCGATTGCGCCAGCAACTCGGCCACGTCTTTCGCAGGCAGTCTTGCGCTGATGCGGCTTTCTAGCCGCAAATAATCGGTCACGCCATGCTGTGCAAAGGCTTCGGTGATCGAGCCTGTGCTTTGCACCACCTCCGCCAAATTGGCGAAACGTGGCAAAGGGAAATACCGCTCACTCACATGCAAAGGCTGGCCTGCGCCCTCACCCAGCACTTGCAAATACAACAGCGCGCTTCCCTCAGGCACGCGCAAGGCCTGCGCCTCATCAGGCCCCGCCTCGACCTCGGCAGATTGCAACACTTGCAGAGCGCCGCGCAAACCGGCATGGGTCAGGCTGTGGCGATGGCGTGTGCGTTTGCCCAATACCAAATCCACCGCAAACGACTCCACAAACGTGCCTCGCCCTTGCGAGGCATGCACCAAGCCACGCTGCACCAAGCTGGCCAAGGAGCGACGAATGGTGTGGCGGTTCACCCCAAACCGCTGCGCCAAGCTGTGCTCGGACGGCAGGCGAACGCCAGGCGCATACACACCTTGACCTATGGCCTCAGCCAGCTCGTTGGCGATGCGCGACCAAAAGCGATCTGTGTCACGCGAAGAAGAAATTACATCCGTCATGAAAGTTACACATGCGCACCCTAAGCTTGCACACATGTTTGAGTTGTATAGACAAGTGATAGGGTGCCATAAAGATGTTTCAGACGTTTGACAAAAGATCGCCGCACGCGCGAAAGTTGTGGATGGCTTTGTTGGCCAGATCACCGCAGGCATTACTAGACGCTGCCCTCGCTGAACACACCCACACCCAGCCCCAGTGGCTGCGCCGCCCCGAAACGGGTTTGATGATGGTGCAAGGTCGCGTGGGCGGCACGGGCGAACGCTTCAACTTGGGTGAAGTTACCGTCACCCGCTGCGCCTTACGCCTCCACACGGCTGCCTCTGACGCGCCCGTGGGTGTGTCGTATGTGCTGGGCCGCAACCACCACCAAGCTCAACTCGCCGCTGTGGCCGATGCCTTGTTGCAAGACCCCGCACAACACGCCGCGCTAGAGGCCAGTCTGCTCACCCCCCTGCGCGAACACCTGCAAGCACAACACGCCGCGCGCCATGCACGCGCCCAAACCACCAAGGTGGACTTTCTCACCGTGGCCCGCGAAGCCGGTGGCGACGACGAAGGAGACGAGGCATGAAAGCACAAGACCTACAACACATCGCCGCTGGCTTTAGCCATGAAGCTTTTGGCAGCCAAGCGGTGTTTCGGGCCGCGCTGGATGCGCTGTCGCACCCTGGTCGTCCGTTTCAAATGCCCACCGACTGCGCCCTGCCAAGGCATGGCCAACCCGCGGCTGCAGCGCTGATGCTGGGACTGCTTGATGCCGACACCCGCTTGTGGTTGTCACCCGCACTGGCTCAGAGTGATGCGGCGCCATGGCTGCGCTTTCACACCGGCTGCCAGATCGTGACCGATGCCAACGAAGCCCACTTTGTCTGGGTGGCTTTGGGCAATGCACTGCCCGCATTGAACAGCCTGCGCTTGGGCAGTGATGCCTACCCCGACCAATCTGCTACCTGTGTGATCGAAACACTTGCACTGCATGCAGACGTGTCCGGCTGGACGCTGCAAGGCCCGGGCATCCAAGACCAACGCCACTTGCAAGTGACAGGCCTGACGCCTGATTTCACTGAGCAATGGCAACACAACCACGCCAGCTTCCCGCGCGGCGTTGATGTGTTTCTCACCACCCCCACCCAAGTGGTGGGCCTGCCGCGCACCACGCGCATCTTGAACACCCAGGAGGCCTGACATGTACGTGGCCGTCAAAGGCGGTGAAACCGCCATCCTCAACAGCTACAACTTGCTCGCCGAGCAGCGACGTGGTGACACCAGCCAACCCGAACTCACCGTCGATCAAATTCGCCAACAGCTCAAGCTGTCGGTGGACCGCGTGATGACCGAGGGCTCGGTGTACGACCCCGAACTCGCGGCACTCGCTATCAAGCAAGCCAGCGGCGATTTGGTCGAAGCCATCTTTTTGCTGCGTGCCTACCGAGCCACCTTGCCGCGTTTGGGCAACACCTGTGCGCTGGACACCGCACGCATGCAACTTGACCGCCGCATTTCCGCCACTTTCAAAGACCTGCCCGGCGGCCAAGTATTGGGCCCCACGTACGACTACACCCAGCGACTGCTGGACTTCACCCTGCTGGCCAATGCACAGGTAAATGACGCTAAACCAGCAGCGGATGTGGCTACCCCAAGCACCCAACCCGACTCCGTGCCCCGCGTGGTCGACTTGCTGAACCAAGAAGGTTTGATTGAAACCTTCCCTTGCCCCGCACACGACCCCGACCCCATGGACCTGACACGCGTGCCCTTGCGCTTTCCGGCAGACCGCGCCACACGCTTGCAAAACATCGCACGCGGTGACGAAGGCTTTTTGCTGGCCATGGCCTATTCCACCCAACGTGGCTATTCACACACCCACCCGTTTGTGGGCGAGGTGCGCATGGGCCAAATCGAGGTCGAGATAGAACCCGAAGAACTTGGCTTTGCCATCTCGATCGGTGACATCGAAATCACCGAATGTGAAATGGTCAACCAGTTTGGCGGTAGCAAAACTGAGCCACCCAAATTCACACGCGGCTACGGCTTGGCCTTTGGCCACAGCGAACGCAAAGCCATGGCCATGAGTTTGGTAGACCGCGCCCTACGTGCCGACGAGTTGGGCGAGGCCATTGAGTCGCCCGCACAAATGCAAGAGTTTGTGCTGTCGCACAGCGACAGCCTTGAGGCCTCGGGATTTGTGCAGCATTTGAAGCTGCCGCACTACGTGGACTTTCAGTCCGAGCTCGAGCTGGTGCGCAAGATGCGCGCTAGCCAACACGGCAGCGATACCCCAGAGGAGCAAGCATGAACACGCCCCAAACGTCAGCGGACAGCACCACAACTTCTCAAGACACCGCACCTGAGGTGAACTTCGCGTACCTGGACGAGCGCACCAAGCGCATGATTCGCCGCAGCATTCTCAAAGCCGTGGCCATCCCCGGCTACCAAGTGCCGTTTGGTTCACGCGAAATGCCATTGCCCTACGGCTGGGGCACCGGTGGCATACAGGTGACCGCCTCGGTCATCGGGCCAGACGACACCCTGAAGGTGATTGACCAGGGCTCGGACGACACGGTCAACGCCGTGAACATCCGACGTTTCTTTGAGCGCACCGCAGGCGTGAACACCACCACGCGCACCCACGAAGCCACGTTGATCCAAACGCGCCACCGTATCCCTGAAAAGCCTTTGGTCGAAGGCCAAATCATCGTGTTTCAAGTGCCCGTGCCTGAACCCATGCAACGCTTGGAGCCACGCGAAACCGAAACACGCACGCTGCATGGCTTGGCCGAATACGGTCTGATGCACGTCAAGCTGTACGAAGACATCGCACGCTACGGCCACATCGCGACCACCTATGACTACCCCGTCATGGTGAACCACCGCTACATCATGTCGCCCTCGCCCAACCCCAAGTTTGACAACCCCAAGATGCACATGAACCCCGCCTTACAGCTGTTTGGTGCGGGCCGCGAAAAACGCATTTACGCCGTGCCTCCCTACACAGCGGTGGAGAGCTTGGCGTTTGAAGACCATCCGTTTGAAATTCAAAAATGGAATGCGGCGTGTTCCCAGTGCGGCGCGACCGAATCGTTCCTAGACGAAATCATCACCGACGATGCCGGTGGTCGCATGCATGTGTGCTCAGATTCCGATTACTGCCAAACGCGGCAAGACGAACAATCGTCGGAGGTCGCATGAGCGAAGGTATGAGTATGGGCTTGCATGTGCGCCAGGCCACCGCCGCCGACTTGCCCAGCGTCTTGGCGCTGTATGCGCAACCGGCCATGGACAACGGCAATGTGCTGCCCATCGCAGAAGCTGAGCAGCTGTTGGCTCAGTTCAGCCACTACCCCAACTACCGCTTGTTTGTCGCCTGCGAAAACGATGCAATCGTGGGCACCTTTGCTTTGCTGGTCATGCAAAACCTCGCCCACCAAGGCACACCGTCTGCCATCGTCGAAGACGTGGTGGTGAGTGAGGCACATCAATCCCAAGGCATTGGCCGCGACATGATGCACCACGCCATGGCACTCGCCCGTGAGGCGGGTTGCTACAAGTTGGTCCTGTCGTCCAACCAAAAACGTGAACGTGCCCATGCGTTTTATGAGTCGTTGGGGTTTCAACGACATGGCTTTAGTTTTTCAATCGAGATCTGACATGCCTTCTTTAGACAACTCCCCTCCCTTGCTGCGTGTGCGTGGCGTGGCGAAAAGCTATGGCGACCGGATTGCCATTCACGAAGCCAGCTTTGATTTATGGCCCGGCGAAGTGATGGCTGTGGTGGGCGAATCGGGCTCGGGTAAATCCACCCTGCTCAACGCCATCGCGGCACGCAGCCGACCCGATGCAGGCCAGGTTGAATTCCTCAACCGCGAAGGCCAGCTGCAAGACATCTACACCATGACCGAAGCGCAGCAACGCCTGCTAGCGCGCACCGACTGGGGCTTTGTGCACCAAAACGCCGCCGATGGCTTGCGCATGGACGTGTCTGCCGGCGCCAATGTGGGCGAACGGCTGATGGGCTTGGGCGAGCGCCACTATGGCCGCTTGCGCCTCACGGCCCAAGAATGGCTAGAGCGTGTGGAGATTGATGCTGCGCGCATCGACGACACCCCGCGCACCTTCTCAGGCGGCATGCGCCAACGCCTACAAATTGCACGCAACTTGGTGACCCAACCACGCTTGGTGTTCATGGATGAACCCACTTCTGGTTTAGATGTGTCAGTGCAGGCCCGCTTGCTGGATTTGCTGCGTCAACTCACGCGCCAAATGCAGTTGGCGGTGGTCATCGTCACGCACGATTTGGCCGTGGCCCGATTGTTGGCCCATCGCATGATGGTCATGCAGCGTGGTCGTGTGGTCGAAGCTGGCTTGACCGACCAAGTGCTGGATGACCCACAGCACCCGTACACCCAACTGTTGGTGTCTTCTGTTTTGCAACCCTGATCCGTTTGAGAGAAACCCCATGCTGCACATGAAACAGGTGTACAAGCGCTTCACGCTGCACCACCAACACGGCACCGAACTGCAGGTGCTCAATAACGTCGACATGAAAGTCTCGTCAGGCGAATGCGTGGTGCTCGATGGGCCATCGGGCATGGGTAAGAGTACCTTACTCAAACTCGTCTACGCCAACTACCGCGCCACCAGCGGCCTCATTGAGGTATGTCAAGCCGATGGCCGCGTGCTAGAGCTCACCCAAGCCACACCTCGCGAACTGGTGCGCATGCGCCGTGACACCGTGGGTTATGTGAGCCAATTTTTACGCGTCATTCCACGCGTGTCGGCGCTGGATGTGGTGGCCGAACCGCTGATCGACGATGCGGCAGATCAAGCCCACGCCATCGAGGCAGCGCGAGAGCAAGCCCGCACTTGGCTGACGCGTTTACGCATTCCAGAGCGGCTGTGGGGTTTGCCGCCCGCCACCTTCTCGGGCGGTGAGCAACAGCGCATCAACATCGCACGCAACCTCATCAAGCCTCGCCCCATTTTGTTGCTCGACGAACCCACGGCGTCACTAGATGCGGCCAACACCCAAACCGTGATTGAGCTGATTCAAGAAGCCGTGGCTCGCGGCGCTGCCGTGATGGGCATTTTTCATGACAGCCATGTCGGCCAAGCCGTGGCCACCCGTCAAATCGATGTGGCGCAATTTCGAAACACAGCCAAGGACAACGCATGAGCACCCCGATTTTTAAAAATGCCAAATTGGTGTTGCCACACGAAGTGGTGCTGGGCAGTGTGTCAGTGGCCCATGGCCTGATCTGCTCGGTAGACCAAGGGCCTGCTACGCATGCAGAAGGCTGGGACCTGCAAGGCGACTACCTCATGCCCGGTTTTGTGGAAATGCACACCGACAACTTCGAGCGCCACCTCATGCCCCGCCCCAAAGTGCAGTGGGCCGAAATGCCTGCGCTGCTGGCCCACGATGCCGAAGTGGCCGCTGCCGGCATCACCACCGTGTTTGACGCCTTGGGCGTGGGCGACGCCGACCCCGATAGCTTGCGCGGCAGCACGTGGAACCCCGTCATTGAAACACTGGACACTTGTGCACGTGAAGGCCTGCTGCGTGCCGACCACCACCTGCATGTGCGCTGCGAATTGCCCGCACCGAACACGATTGATTTGTTTACTCCTTTTCATGACCACCCACGCTTGTCGCTCATCTCGTTGATGGACCACACACCGGGCCAACGTCAATGGGAAAATATCGACGTGGCCCGGGTGTACTACACCGGCAAAAAAGGCTGGTCGAATGAAAAGTTTGAACGCCAAGTGGCACTCGCAGCCGACTTACAAGCACGCTATGCCGCACCACACCGCGCTTACTTTGTTACCTACTGCCAGGCCCACCGCATTGCCCTAGCCAGCCACGACGACACCACTGCGGCCCATGTGCAACAAGCCCATGCCGAGGGCGCCAGCATGTCTGAATTCCCCACCACCCTGTTGGCGGCGCAAACCGCGCATGAACACGGTTTGCTCAATGTCATGGGCGGGCCCAACGTGGTGCGCGGTGGCTCGCATTCAGGCAACGTCGCCGCAGCTGATTTGGCCCGCCACGGCCTGCTCGATATCTTGTCGTCCGACTATGTGCCAGGCAGCTTGTTGAGTGCGGCCATGCGCTTGGTGGACGACGGTATCTTGACGCTACCGCAAGCTATCACCACCGTCACGCACAACCCTGCACAAGCCACGGGGCTCAAAGACCGTGGGCGGATCGCGGTGGGTCTGCGTGCCGATTTGATTCAAGTCCGCGTGGTGAATCTGCCACACGGAAAACGCCATGCCGTCGTTCGCGCAGTTTGGCGCGAGGGTCAAAGAGTTCTTTAATTTCTTTTTTCCTGTCAAAAGCCTGTCACATAGGCTCTGCACACTGTGTTTGTATAGACAACTTAAAAGACCAACCTTATGGCGCTACGTATTCAAAAACTCAACAAGCATTTCGTCAATGGCAAGCATGCCTTGCGAGACATCAATCTACACATTGGTGACCGCGAAATGGTGGCACTCATAGGTGCATCGGGCTCTGGCAAATCTACTTTGCTTCGCATGGTGGCAGGCTTGTTGGAAGCTGATGCAACATCAGGCTCTTTGATTGAAGTCAATGGCTTATGCGTGCAACGCGATGGCCGCATCGCCAGTGATGTGCGCAGCATTCGCTCGCAAGTGGGTTTTGTGTTTCAGCAATTCAACTTGGTCGATCGCTTGCCCGTGTTGGTCAATGTGTTGGTGGGCCGTTTGCACGACATGCCTTGGTGGCGTGGCGTGCTGGGTTTTTTCAATGCGCACGAACGCTCATCTGCACTGGAAGCCTTGGAACGCGTGGGCATTCTTGACTGCCATACCCAACGCGCCTCCACCTTATCAGGCGGCCAGCAACAACGCGCTGCCATTGCTCGCACTCTTGTGCAAGGCGCAAGGCTGGTGTTGGCTGATGAACCCATTGCCTCGCTTGATCCTGAGTCATCTCGCAAGGTGATGGAAATTTTGTCCACCATCCAACGTGAAGATGGCCGTACCGTGGTGGTGTCCCTCCACCAAGTGGACATGGCCATTCGCTATTGTCCGCGCATCATTGCCTTGAACCAAGGTCAAGTGGTGTACGACGGCCCCTCAGCCAAGCTCACACCAGAACTCTTGCGCCAGTTATACGGCATGCAAGCCGATGAATTTTTGAGTGGCAGCGAATTACTCAACTCTCAACCCGAACATCACCCAGCCCCCACCTTGGCCTGGTCCACGTCGATGGCGCAAGTTGCTTGATCTTTTTGCATTAGTTTTCGTTTTTTCTTTTCAACCTTTCTGGAGTTATCAACATGTTTAAGAAAACAATCGCTGTGATGGCAATTGGCCTGAGCATCACTGGCGCGATGGCGCAAGACATCAACTTTGGCTTCATCTCCACAGAGTCTTCACAAAACATCAAGTCGGACTGGATGCCATTGATCGAAGACATGGAAAAGCAAACAGGCTTGAAGATCAAAACATTCTTCGCCTCTGACTATGCGGGCATCATCGAAGGCATGCGCTTCAACAAAGTGCAATTGGCATGGATGGGTAATAAATCTGCCATGGAAGCCGTGGACCGCTCCAATGGAGAGGTGTTCGCGCAAATGGTCAACGCCGACGGCGGTCAAGGCTATTACTCGCATCTCATCGTGCACAAAGACAGCCCCTTGAACAACCTCAGCGATATGTTCAGCAACGCTAAAAACCTGAGCTTTGGCAACGGCGACCCCAACTCCACATCGGGCTTCTTGGTTCCCAGTTTTTATGTTTTCGCACAAAACAAGGTGGATCCGAAGACGGCTTTCAAGGTAGTGCGCAATGCCAACCACGAAACTAATGCCTTGGCTGTTGCCAACAAGCAAGTTGACGTGGCGACCAACAACAGCGAAAACATTGAAAAAATCAAGGAACGCCAACCTGAAAAATTCAAAGAAGTGAAGATCATCTGGACCTCACCTTTGATTCCTTTGGACCCACTGGTGATGAGCAAGAACTTGCCAGAAGCCACCAAGGCAAAGATCAAGACCTTCTTCTACAACTACGCCAAAACAGACCCACGCGAAAAAGAGATTGTCATGAAGATCTCTAAGCTGTCTGGCTTCAAGGCCTCGACCAATGACCAACTCAAGCCGATTCGCCAGTTGGACCTGTTCGCCAAGCGCAACAAGATCGAATCAGACACCACTTTGTCTGATTCTGAAAAGAAAAACAAACTGACTGAAATCGACCAGCAATTGGTCGCATTGAAATAATTTTTTCGTTCGTACCACCATCCGGCTTCTCCTTGCACACCGAGTGCAGTGGGAAGCCGGATCCAATTTGAAGTGAGCCACATGCCTCCTATCGCCCATCCATCCTTGCACGCATTGGCTGCAACTGCCGGGTCCAAACGTAGCCTCACGTGGTACTTGACGTGGGGATTCATACTCTTGTTATTGGCTGCTTCTTGGCAAGGTGCAGACATGAGACCCGTCGAGTTGTTTCGAGACTCGGGCAATATGAGCAAGTACGCCGCAGAGTTCTATCCGCCCAACTTTAGAGAATGGCGTCTCTACGTGGACGAGATGGTCGTCACCCTGCAAATCGCCTTGTGGGGCACCGCCTTGGCTGTCATCACGGCTGTGCCCATGGCCTTGCTGGCGTCATCCAACATCGTGCCTTGGTGGGTATATCAGCCAATGCGCCGTTTGATGGATGCGTTTCGGGCCATCAACGAAATGGTGTTTGCCATGTTGTTTGTGGTGGCCGTGGGTTTGGGACCGTTTGCAGGCGTGTTGGCCTTGTGGATTCACACCTCGGGCATTTTGGCCAAGTTGTTCTCTGAAGCTGTCGAGGCTATTGACCCGCAGCCTGTAGAAGGCATTCGCTCAACCGGCGCATCGGCCATGCACGAAATTGTGTATGGCGTGATTCCACAAGTCATACCCCTGTGGATTTCGTTCACGCTCTACCGCTTTGAATCCAATGTGCGCTCTGCCTCGGTGGTTGGCATGGTGGGTGCTGGCGGTATCGGTGTGGTGCTGTGGGAAATCATTCGAGGCTTCCAGTACGCCGAAACAGGCGCTGTGATGCTGATCATCATCCTGACTGTGAGCGCTATCGATTTGATATCTGCTCGTATTCGCAAACTCTTTGTATGAGGTAATTCATGTCTCTGAACTTACAAGAAGTCAAAAATTTGTTGCTTCGTCGTGGTCAAACTCAATACGGTCTAGAAGCTATCAACCAATTGCAGCATGCACTGCAATGCGCCCATCTCGCCGAGCAAGCGGGCGAATCTTCTGAGACCATCGTAGCTTCCTTGCTGCACGACTTTGGGCATCTACTGGCGGCCGAGCGAGAAGGCGCGGTGGAACACGACACAACGGAAGACGATTTACATCAGTTCATCGCGCTACCGTTCTTGCGTGCGCTCTTTCCTGATGCGGTACTTGAGCCCATTCGTATGCATGTGGATGCCAAGCGATACCTATGCTTGATTGATCCGGGGTATTGGTCAGATTTGTCACTTGCCTCTAAGCACAGCTTGGAGCAGCAAGGTGGCGCATTTAATGAAGCGCAAGCGCAAGCATTCATCGCACAACCTTTTGCCGAAGAAGCAGTTCGCTTGAGACGTTATGACGACTTGGCAAAAATTCAAGACAAAGTCGTGCCAGGACTTGAACACTACGAAGAGCACTTAACGCAAGTTGCAATCTAAACGAAAAAGGGAAGAATCCATGCGAACTCTTCCCTTCATTCAAATACTTTGATCGGATGCGTCTTTAAGCCGCTTCAATCTCATCTAAATCGTCCTCGCTCAACTCATCACTTTCAATCACAGCCATCTCGGCGTATTGATTGGCCACGAGCTTGTGGCGATAGGCCAAAAACACGTGTGAGTTACGGGCCTCTTCATGGCCTTGGTCATCAGCATCAGCAGCCAATGAGTGGTGCTTAGAAGCTTGTGAGTAATGCAGTGCAGCAATGCGGTGATAGTCACCGATAGATTC
>CAIODK010000079.1 GCA_903856995.1 uncultured Burkholderiales bacterium | reverse complement strand
GCATCGCCTTGCGTCCATGGCAACGTGGCGGCCGCCTCTTGCAAGTGGGCGGGCAGTGCGGCTGTTTGTTCGTCGGTCCAACCCAGCAGCGCTGCAGCTTGGGTGTGCAAGGTGGCTAGGTCCAGGCAAGCATGGCCTCGGCCCCATTGGTGGCTGGCCAGTGCCGCCAGCCACATGTGGCGCGGGTCGTCACTGGGTTGCTTGCTGTGCAGCAAGTTGGCCAAGGCCGTGTCTAAACTTGTGAGGGGTGTGGCGTGGGCTTGCCCCCAAGGTTGTTTCAACAAGTCTTTGAGCGCGGTCATGCGGTGCCTTTCTCAAACAACCCATCCAGCGCCTCAATCAACGCCTGCGGTGGGCGATGCAGATGCACCCCCGCACCCTCTGCGTGGATGCCGCGTAAGAACATGTACACAGCACCACCCATGTGCTGTGCGTAGTCGTAGCTGGGCAGGCGCACTTTGAGTAAGCGGTGCAGGGCCAAGGTGTAGAGCACGTATTGCACTTCGTAGCGTTTGTGCAGCACGGCGTCTTGCAGGGTGGCACTGTCGTAGCTGGGTAGTTTGTTGGACTTGTAGTCGACCACCCAGTAGCGGCCATCGTGTTGCAGCACCAAGTCCATCGAGCCGGTGAGCATGCCTTGCATGACGCGCGCTTGCAGCGCAGGGCGGGGCGTGCCTTCAAACACATGGGTTTGGATGAGTTGGTCCAGCGCGGTGGCGCTGACGTGGCCCACTTCTAGGTTGAACTCCATCTCAGCCCACATCTGGTCGGGGGTCAACGCGTTCAGGGTTAATGGTCCAGCGTTGAGTTCAGCCAAAGGCAGCGGGGTTTGCACCACAGCATGCAGCCACGGTTCAAGTTGAGCGCGAGGTGCATCGTCGAGTTGCAGCCAACTGGCTTTGCGTTCTAGCAAGTTGGCCCACGCGTGTTGAGCCCATGCGGGGGCGTGCGCATCGGCCACGGGCCAATTGTTTTGCGACAGCCATTCCAACAAGTCGTGCAGCAGCGTGCCGTAGCGCGCACCTGCGGGGAAGGTTTGCCACGCGCTGATGCTTTCGGGCTCTGGCGTCGGTGTGGCCGAAGCGGCGGAGGCTGCCAGCACATCGGGCTGAGCATCCGTCATGGCATCGGCCACGGCTTCGTCGCGTTTAGATTCAGACACCAGCCCGCGCGTGATGGCGCTGAAGCTGGCCGTCCACCACAGGCTGTGGTGTGCGCGTTGTGGTGTGCGTGCGTCTTGCGCGGCGCTGTGAGACGCGGGCGCTTGGTAGCTGATGTGTTGCAGATCAGGCAAGTCGGCCACATGGATGTGCGCGCAAGTGGCCCATAAGTTGGTTAGCTGGTCGCCTAGATCGCCACGCGCTTCGCGCTTGAGCAACATGGACAAGGCGCTGAGCTTTAGCTCGCTCTTGGTGGTCGCCTTGCTCAAGTCAAATTTGGTTTCAGCCAAGCCCATCCACAAGCCGCGTTGCGCACGGGTGAGGGCCACGTACAGCAAGCGCATGTCTTCTTCCACGGAGGTGGCCGTTGGGTCGCTGTCGTCGTCACCCTCGTCGCTGCTGTCGCTTTTGTCGTCCTGCGCGAAGTTGGTCTTGGCTTTTTTCTCCACCGCAAACGCACCTGCAAACGGCACAAACACCAGCGGGTATTGCAAGCCCTTACTCTTGTGATAGGTGATGACTTTCACGCACTGAGCGTCTGTTTCTAAGCGCGCTTGTTGTGCATCGCTGTCGTGGTGTGGGCTTTGAATTTTTTCACCGAGGTAGCGCACCAGTGCGTGCTCGCCTTGCAGGCTTTGTTCGGCGTGTTGCAAGAGTTCGCCCAAGTGCAGCAGGTTGCTGAGGCGGCGTTCACCGTCGGGCTGGGCCAGCAGGCGCTGCGCCACGTGTTGGCTGTGCAGCCACTGGTGCAGCATGGGCAGCACGCCGTGTTGTTGCCACAGGGCTTGCCATTGGTGGAATTGTTCTAACAGTTGTTCCCACTGCGCTTCGTCTTGCGTGGTTGTTAGCACCTCTTGCAAGTCGAGCGCCCACAAGCGGCTGCCTACGGCGGCACGCACCCAGCTGGTTTGGCGAGGGGACGCTACCGCGCGCAGCATGCGCCACAAGTCGGTGGCCTCGGTCGATTGGTACACGCTGGTGTGGTCGGACAAATACACGCTCGGTATGTGGCGCGCGCGCAGGGCGTGACGCACGGCATCGGCCTGCTTTTGGCTGCGCACCAGCACGGCCATGTCGCCCGGTGTGGCTGCACCTTGGTTGAGCAGGACTGCCATTTGATCGGCAAACACTTGCGCGGTGTGGTGCAAGTAGCTGCCGCTGCCCACCACTTCGGTGTCGTCCTCGGGGTGCATTTGCCACACGGTCAACGGTGTGTGTTCTTGACCGTTTACCACCAGCGCGGGCTGTTGGCCTTGGGCCGACACTTCAATAAATTTAATCTCGCCTTGATTGGATGCAAACGGTTGCTCGGTTTGCATGAACACATGGTTCACCGCCTTGACCAAACCCGCGCTAGAGCGGTGGTTGCCGGTGAGGGTGTGCAGCGCGTCGTCGTTGTTTTCTTCTGCGTCTTTGCGGGCTTGCAAGTACGTGCCCAAGTCTGCACCACGGAAGCTGTAGATGGCTTGCTTGGGGTCGCCAATCATCACCAGTACGTTGGCGTCGTTGCAGGCATCGGGCGCATAGATGCGGTTGAGCGTGCCGTACTGCCAAGGGTCGGTGTCTTGAAACTCGTCTACCAAAGCTACGGGGTATTGCAGGCGAATGGCTGTGGCCAATCGGCCGTCGTCTGCCATGACGGCGTGATGCAGGTTTTGCAATAGGTCCGAAAAGTCAAACGCGGCGCGTTGTGTTTTGGCGGCCTTGTAGGCCTCGCCCACAGCGTGTGCGGCGTGCCGAGCAATGTGTTTGTCGGTGCTGGGCTTGTTGCGCAACAACGCAACATGGTCTTGCATGGCGGCGAAGAACGCAAAGCCTTCTGCATCGGCCCAGCCTTTGTCTTGCAGGGCTTGGGTGGTGAAGCGCTCTAGCACTTTGACTTCGTCTTTGCTGGCGCTGCCCTGCGCGTTTTGCGTGGCCCACGCTTGCAGCACGCTGAGCCAGTTGGCAAAGTAGTCGGCACGCAAGCCTTTGATTTTTTTCTGCGCGCCTGCGTCTTGCAGGGCTTGCAACACATCGGCACTCCACACCTCACGCGCAACTTGTGCCGTGGCCTCTACCTGCGCTTGCCACAGCATGTGTGCGTCGATTGCTTGTGTGGGCGTACTGTCGGGGGTCGTCATCTCGCGTGGCTTGCGCTCTTGCTCGCGCCACATGTCGCTCAAGGTTTTCAGCAGCTTGGCTGGGTCTTGGCCGATGAGTGGGGTGACGTGTTGCAGTGTGCCGGCGGGCAGCGGGTAAAACCATTCACGCCAATAGTCTTGCACCAGCGTGAGCTTGAGTTGGTCGGCGTTTTCAAGCCGCGTTTGCTCAAACAGGTTGTGGCTCTCTAGCGCGTGCTGTGTGAGCATGCGTCGTGACCAACCGTGAATGGTGTAGATGGCCGCATCGTCCATCCACTCGGCGGCGCAGTTGAGCTGCAAGGCGCAGCGAGGCCACAGCGCTTCGTCAAAGCTGTCACGCAGTGTTTCTAAAAACGCATCTACTTTTAATGAGGTGGGGAACTCGCGGCCTTGCGCACTCAAGTCAAAGTACGTAGCGGCTTGGCTCAACCGCGTGCGAATGCGCTCGCGCAGCTCGGCGGTGGCGGCGTCGGTGAACGTCATCACCAAAATTTGCGGAGGCAACAAAGCCTCGGCGCGTTCGTGGCCTAGCACCAATCGCAGATAGAGTGCGGCCAGCGTCCATGTTTTGCCTGTGCCTGCACTTGCCTCAATCACTTGGCGGCCATGCAACGCCAGGGTGTGTGCGTTGAGGGCTTTCATGCGTCAGCCTCTTCGGCGCTTTCGGCGCTGTTGGCGCTCAGGTGAATCACCTTGGCGGCTTTGCGCATGGGCTCATACAGGCGGATGGCCCATGTGTCTAGGCTCTCGGCTAGATCGGCAAAGTTGTTGAACACGCGTTGCAGTGCCGGCGAGTCTTGGTATTCGCCGCGTTTTTGATGTGTGCCATCAAACGCGGTGCGTGCTTTACCCATCGGGTCTTTGTGCACGGCTGCGACCCCCATGATGAAAGCACATGCGGTTTTGCCGGCCACGGGCAGGGGCTGCGCCCATGCTTCTACATAGGCGTCGCACAGGTCTTGCAGATGCGCTTGGGCTTGGGCAGCGGAGATGGGCTGCAGCTCTACCGCTGCATCAAAACCAATCTGCACACTCGTGGTGGGTGTGCCGCTGGCGCATGCGGCCAAGTGGTGCAGCCACAGGTGGCTGAGTGTGTCGAGCCGCGCGCGTTGGTTTTCTTTTTTACCTTCGGTCACCGCGCCTGGACGCAGGGCCACTTGTTGCCACGCATGACCGTTGCGGTCGGTGCGCCAGATGGTTTGGGCATTGGACCACTCAGTGCTGAGCTGGGTGCGGCCCAGTTGCCAGTGGGCAGATTGCACACCCAACGTGAGCGGCCAGTTGGGTAGCAACACGTCGAGTTGGTCGCGCAAAGTTTGGCGGTCGCGCAGCAGCAGGCTTTGTTGTGCTTGGCCAAAGCCCGCCAATGCCAATTGACCGCTCAGGCGAAGCTGGGCCAAGGCGTGTTCGGCGTCTTCGGCCTGCGCAATGCTTTGGTTGAGTTTGTATTTTTCTAAACCGTCGAGCGAGAAAGGTTCCTCTTCCTCTGCGGCTGCTTCGGGTTTGTCTAGGCGCAAGCGCAAGCGGTCTATTAAAAACACTTCTACCGGTTGTCTGAGCAGGCGTTGCAAATGTTGCAGCGTGAGCTCTGTCGGGGCGGCGCTGTCGGGCAAGGCCGTGCTAGCCGAGGCGGTTGAAGGTCGCAACGCGCGCTGCCAATCATCCGCATACGTTGCAAAGCCAGAGCCTTGCGTGAAGTACTTGGGCGAGAAGGCTTGCAGCGGCTGTAACGGCGCTTCGCAGGCGGGTGTGTTTTCACCTTTGTCATTGCGTCGCGTCCACACCGCATTGAGGTAGTCCATCAGTTGCGCCACCAGCACCGAAGGGGGCTTGACTTCATGGTCAGTGGTACGGCGGCCTTGCCAGCTGAGGTAGAGCTTGTCGCGGGCCGAGAGCAAGGCTTCTAAAAACAAATAGCGGTCGTCTTCGCGGCGCGAGCGGTCGCCGGCGCGCCAGTGCGACTGTGCTGTGCCTGCGTGTGCGGCCTCGCTCATCAAATCAAAGTCGCGTGGGGTTTGGCTGCGCGGGTAGTCGCCGTCGTTCATGCCCAACAAGCACACGCACTTGAACGGGATAGAGCGCATGGGCATGAGCGTGGCGAACTGCACGCCACCCCCAAAGAAGCGGCGTTGCATGGCGGGCTGTTGCAGCTGGGCCATCCAGTGTTCGCGCACCACCACCAGCGGCAGCGGCACATCGAGGCGGGCCAGTTGGCATTCGGCCAGCCAGGTTTCTAGCGGGGCCATCACGCGTTCGATCAAACGCTCATCCGCATCGTCGCTGGGCTTGAAGAACAGGGCCACGAGCTGCTGCAACACCGCCACCCATTCGGTGGGGGTGTGGTCTTGGCGCAGTTGGAGCAGGGCAATTTGCGTGTGACGCAGCCATTGCAGTAGGCCATCGACCACGCGTGCGTCGAGCCCGCCCACGCCTGCTTGGGGCAGGGTGTCGGCCCACGGGGTGGCTAGTTCTGTTGTGGCCCCCGTGGCGTAGCCGAGCAGCAAACGTTCGATGCCAAACAACCAACTGTTTTGGTTCGCATCATCCATGTCGGGCGCAATGCCCCATGGCTTGCGGTGTTGCGCGTCTAGGCCCCAGCGCACGCCGGCGTCGGCCAACCAGGCGTCGAGCTGGGCCATATCGTGTTCTTCTAGGCCAAAGCGTTGGCGCACGG
>CAIODK010000078.1 GCA_903856995.1 uncultured Burkholderiales bacterium | reverse complement strand
GCAAGGTGTGCGGCGAGATCGGCACATGGATCTGGGCCTGTAAAGCATAGCGCTTGATGAGTTGCCAAAACATAGCTCGCGTCATCGACTCGCCCGCGTTCTTGCCACGCACGGTCACGAACAAGGCTTCGGTGAGATGCCCCGCCAACAGCATAGGACGCACCTCACTCAAATAGCGCTGCAGCCAGTCGCGGGCCACTTCGCCAAATGGCACCAAGCGTTCTTTGCTACCTTTTCCCATGATGCGAAGCACCCCGTCATTCAAGCTCACATGCAAAGTTTTGAGATCGACCAACTCGCTCACACGCAAGCCACTGGCGTAGATCAACTCCAGCATGGCGCGGTCCCGCATGCCAAGCCCTGTGGCGACATCGGGGGCATTGAGCAGGCTTTCAACTTGCGCCTCGGTCAAACTCTTGGGTGCGCGCGCAGGTTGTTTGGCGGTGAGAAGCTTCAGCGTGGGGTCCGCCACCAACAGCCGTTCACGCAAAGCCCAGCGGAAAAATCGCTTGAATACCGTCAACCGCCGATTGGCACTGGTGGCCTTGGTTTGGGCATGACGGTGCGCAAAATACTGTTGCAAGTGCGCCTCTTGCGCACCTAGCAACTGCACCCCTTGCGCTTGGAGCCAGGCAGACAGTAAATTCAAGTCACGGCGGTAAGCGGCTAAGCTGTTCGCCGCCAACCCGTGTTCTAACCAAAGTGCATCGATGAAGATGTCTATATGAGCGTCTGGCGCAGACGCCTGTGATGCAGCCAACGTGATCAATCCAAACTGAGTTTTTGTTCGATCACCACACGTTTGTAGACGTCAAATTCCGCCTTAATTTGTGCACCGAACTGCTCCGGTGTGTTGGCCACGATGAGGGAACCCGTGTCTTCGATGCGCTTGCGAACAGCAGGATCTTCCAAGGCTTTGCGAACACCCGCATTGATTTTGTCCACAATCTCTTTGGGCATGCCCTTCGGGCCGTAGATGCCATAGAACGCCATGCGGTTCACCGGCTCTAAACCCACTTCTTTGAAGGTTGGCACGTTGGGAAGAACCGCCAAACGCTGAGGCGCAGCTACCACGATGGGCACCAAACGGTTGTCTTTGATGAACGGCAAGGCCGATGGTAAGTTGTCGAAAATCATCGGCACTTGACCTGCCACGGTGTCATTCAACGCCGGGCCTGCGCCACGGTATGGGATATGCGTCACAAAGATGCCGCTCAAATTCTTGTACAACTCCATCTGCAAATGACCAATGCCCCCTGTTCCTGACGATGAATACGAATATTTGCCCGGAGATCGCTTAACCTCAGCCACAAAACTTTTGTAATCCGTTGCAGGAAAACTCGGGTGCACCGCAATGATGTTGGGCGTCGCAGCCACGTTGATGATGGGTGAGAAGTCTGTCAATGGGTTGTACGGGATCTTGGCATTGATGGCTGGATTGGCCGCCGTCGTTGACACCGTCGCCATCCCCAAGGAGTAGCCGTCAGGCACGGCCTTGGCTGTCTCATTGGCACCAACCACCCCGCCGCCGCCCGCCTTGTTGACCACGACAACCGTTTGCCCCAAGGCCTTACCCAGAGGGTCGGCGATGGTGCGCGCGATGATGTCCGTGGTGCCACCGGGGGCAAACGGCACCTGAAGTTGAATCACTTTGGTCGGATACCCCTGCGCAAAAGCAGCGCTAGCAAAGACAAATACAGAGAGCGCAAAACAATGACGACGTTGCATGGATAGTTCTCCTAAAAACGATTCAATCAAAAAACCCGTTCTTGGATCCTATACGCTTTGGTCCGACTCAAGAATTGATCTGCGGTTATTCTCTCTCGCGTGAATTACGCTCAATTACTTTTCCCAGATTTTTCGCTCATTCTTTGTGGTTATTTGGTTTGCAAATACACCGCGCTCAACCGCACTGTTTGGGAGCAGGTGGAGAGTTTGGTTTATTTCTTTCTTTTTCCTGTCTTGCTGTTCCACTCCATTGTGCGCACGCCCTTGGATTTACAAGCGGCCTCCCACCTCATCATGGCGGGCTTGTTGTTAGGACTCAGCAGCATTGGCATGTCATACGCCATCCCCAAACTTCCCTTTTTACGCAAGCACATTGACGTCAGCCTGCATGCAGCCAGCGCGCAAGTCGCATTTCGATTCAACTCCTTCATCGCACTGGCGCTGGCGGAGCGCATTGCTGGCGCGCAAGCGCTGCAGCTGATCGCTGTGCTCATTGGTGTGTGTGTGCCGTTGTTCAATGTGGCCGCCGTGTGGCCGATGGCACGACATGCCCAGCGCAGCTTTGGACATGAACTGGTTCGCAACCCTTTGATCTTGGCCACAGGCCTCGGACTGATCGCCAACATCCTAGGCCTGCAGATCCCCAGTTGGACGGAGCCCACTTTGCAACGCATTGGTGCAGCATCACTCGCTCTGGGCTTGATGGCTGCTGGCGCAGGCATGCAGTTTGGCCACTTGATGAAAGCCAAATGTTTGGCCATTTCCCTTTTAGCGGTGCGACACCTGCTCACCCCCTTGGTGGCTTATTGCTTGGCTCTCGGTTTTGGACTGGACAACACCCAAACCAGTGTGTTGCTGGCATTCTCTGCATTGCCAACGGCCTCTAGCTGCTATGTATTGGCTACCAGGATGGGTTACAACGGTGCTTATGTCGCCGGTTTGGTGACACTTTCAACCGTTTTGGGCATGCTCAGCCTGCCCTTTGCACTGGGTGTTCTGAGATGAAACGCTCTGCCTTATGGCATAATGACGTGTTTTGCGGAAAGTGCGTTGAAATAGGTCGACGTGGCTACCGCAGTTGCTAAGGAAAAGCGATGAAAGAAGGCATTCACCCTAACTACCGTGAAATCTGTTTCATGGATATGTCTAACGGTTTCAAATTTGTGACTCGCTCATGCGCCAGCACAAAAGAGAAGATCACCATGGAAGACGGTCGCGAACTGCCGTTGTACAAGCTGGATACCACCAGCGAGTCACACCCGTTCTACACCGGTACACAGAAATCTGTGGACAACATGGGCGGCCGCGTTGAGCGCTTCCGCAATAAGTACGGCAAAACTGCCGCCAAGTAAGCTCACCGCTCACTTCACAAAAGGCAGCTCGGCTCACCGCGCTGCCTTTTTTATTTGAAATCCGTGACCCAAACCACCCCTGCCATCGTTCCGCAAAGTGCCGTGCGCCGCTTACCGCGTCTGGCCCTGTGGCTCTTCTGTGCCGCCTATGTGCTGCCTGGTTTGTTGGGTCGCGAGCCTTGGAAAGGCAATGAGTTCACGGCATTCGGCCACATGTTGGCTCTGGCTGAAGGCGCCAGCGATTGGTTCAACCCCAGCGCTTGGGGGCAAGTCCCTGAGCTCGATGCGTTGCTCCCTTATTGGTTAGGTGCTTGGGCAATTCAACTCGCGCCTCACTGGGTTTCCGCAGGACTCGCCTCACGCTTCCCCTTTGCCTTGCTCTTGGGTCTCTCCTTATCTGCCACTTGGCACGGCGTGTATTACTTGGCCCTGAGCCCACAGGCCCAGCCAGTCCCTTTTGCCTTCGGTGGTGAGGCCAGACCCAAAGACTACGCGCGCACCATCGCAGATGGCGGCGTGCTAGCCCTGATTGCCTGCTTAGGCCTGACACTGCTCTCCCACGAGGCCAGTCCCATACTGACCCAATTGGCCTTTGTGAGCTGCGCTTTTTACGGTGTCGCGGCTCTTCCCTACCATCCACGATACAGCTTGACGGCGCTCATCATTGGGTTGCTCGGTCTATGCTTGAGTGGCGCACCCAGCTTCGCCGTCTTGATGGCCGTCGGAAGTGCTTTGTTGTGCCTCCTCGACCGCGCCAGCACATCGATCCAAACAGCCCGTCGACACGCCCTGTGGCTCTTCACCATGAGCTTGGCCGTTGCGGCGCTGGCCACCGCGCTCAACGTTTGGCAATGGCGCTTGGTGCCCCAACACACGGACTGGCATGAATGGCGTGATCTGCTGCGTTTGATGGCCTGGTTCACATGGCCTGCTTGGCCGCTAGCGGTCTGGACTTTATGGCGCTGGCGTAATCAATGGACGTCTCTGAACTGGAGCCGACATCTGGTGCTGCCGATGTGGTTCACGACGCTGATCGTTGGCACATCTTTGATGACGCATTCATCCGACCAAACTTTGCTGTTGGCGTTGCCTGCATTCGCAAGCTTGGCCGCCTTTGCATTGCCAACCTTGCGTCGCAGCGTGGCCGCTTTGATTGACTGGTTTACTCTGCTCTTTTTCTCAGGCTGCGCCTTCGTCATTTGGGTCATTTGGATTGCGATGCAAACAGGTTGGCCCGCGCAACCTGCAGCCAACGTGGCGCGCTTAGTCCCAGGCTTTCAACCCAGCTTTGGCTGGATTGCGTTCATCGTGGCATTTGCTGCGACTGCCGCGTGGCTAGGGTTGGTCATGTGGCGCACCGCCAAGCACCGTCAGGCCCTCTGGAAGAGTTTGGTACTGCCTGCGGGTGGGGCCGCCCTATGTTGGCTTCTGCTCTTGACCTTGTGGTTGCCTTTGCTGGATTTTGCCCGCAGCTACAAACCTTGGGTAACGCAAATACAAGGCGTGATGGCCAAACAAGAAGCCCGCGAATCAAAAGACGTTTGCCTGCTGAGCTATGGACTCGATGTGGGCCAAATGACAGCATTCCACTACCACGGTGGTTTTGATGTGAAAACGGCCGAAATGACACCTGCACAGCAACAACGCACGTGCCCTTGGTTGCTGGTCGATAACGATTCACGCCCCGAGCTAGGTCAGGTGGTCAACCTCAGCGAATGGACACGCGTGCGGACCATTCGCCGTCCCTCCGATAACAACGAAGACGTGACGCTGTATCACCGCCGTCAACCTTGACCGCACCATGAGCTCCGAACGCGCCACGATCATGCGGCACGCCGGTACGGTGATGGTCGGACAACTGGCCGTGATGGCCTTCAGCATCACCGACACCTTGGTTGCTGGGCGTTTTGCGGACACCGCCTTGGCCGCACTCGCCGTGGCCTCCGCGACTTACGTCACCGTTCACATTTCACTCATGGGCATGCTGCAAGCCTTGCTTCCCGTATGGGCAGAACTGCATGGTGCCCAACGGCATCAAGATGTCGGTCGCTCAGTGCGACAGGCGCTTTACCTGTGCGCCATCACCACGGCAATTGGCATGACTGCCTTGCTATGCCCTGGCCCACTGCTGAACTGGACACAAGTGCCAGCGGCATTGCAAGAAGACGTGCGCGGCTATCTGAACATCATCGCCTTTGGCTTACCCGCTTCGTTGTTGTTTCGCATGTACAGCACACTGAACCAAAGCTTGGGTAAACCCAAGCTGGTCACCTGGGTGCAAGTGGGCGCGTTAGCCGTGAAGGTGCCTTTGTCTGTGGTGTTGGTGCTGGGCATCCCAGGTCTATTGCCGCCGCTGGGCTTGGCAGGTTGCGCGTGGGCAACATTGGCCGTCATGCTGCTGATGCTTGGGCTTGCCATTTGGTTGTTGCGCACCCAAAGCTTTTACAAGCCATATCGCATCTGGGCCCCCATCGAAAAGCCCCACCCTGCCACCCTGCTGCGCTTTGTGCGCTTAGGACTACCCAGCGGATTGGCGATTGGGGTGGAGGTCACCTCATTCACGCTCATGTCGCTCTTCATTGCACGACTCGGCGTGGTTGCCACCGCCAGCCACCAAATTGTGTCCAACATGACAGCCGTGCTCTACATGATTCCGTTATCGCTCGCCATCGCCAGCAGTTCACGCGTGAGTTATTGGATAGGTGCGGGACATATCCACCGCGCGCGACAAGCCTTACGCACAGGCCTCGCCTTAATTTTGATCCTGAGCACTTGTTTGGCCGGTTTGATAGGTTGGCAACGTGAAGCGATCGTGAGCTTTTACACCCAGTCCCCAGAAGTCGCCGCATTGGCAGCGACTTTGCTGCTGTGGCTCATGCTCTACCACGTGGCGGATGCGGTGCAAGTGTTTACCGTTTTTACGTTGCGCTGCTATGGCATCACCGTGTTGCCACTCATCACCTACACCGTGCTGCTTTGGGGCATGGGTTTAGCGGGTGGGTATGAAGTGGCGTATGGCACAGGCTTCGACGTGTTGGCATTGACGTGGCTGACACCTCAGTCCCCAATTGCATTCTGGCAAATGGGAAGCTTGGCCTTGTATGCCACCACCGCCGTCCTGCTTCCGATTTTGTGGCGCGCGGCCTATCGCAACACGGAACGGTCGCAGAACACCCCTCAAAACACATGAACACGATCAAGATTTACCACAACCCGAAATGCTCAAGCTCACGCGACACACTGGGTACACGCGTGTGCCGCCCAGCAGCGTTGGTACGTGATCTATGGCCCGTCGCTTAAGCCAACAACGTATCGGCAATCCGCTGAGCACATGCGTTGGCTTGCGCCTCATCGCGTGCCTCCACCATGACTCGCACCAAAGGCTCGGTACCGCTCGCGCGAATCAGGACGCGGCCAGTGTCGCCAAGTTCGGCCTCCGCCTTTTGCACGGCTTCTTTCATGCGCTCGTTGGATTGCCAGTCTTGCCCAGGCCGCAGTCGAATATTCAACAGTGTTTGCGGAAACAGGGTTACCTCTTTGAGCAACTCGGCCATCGAACGACCACTGCGCACACAGGTTTGTAAGATTTGCAACGCGCTCACCAAGCCATCGCCCGTGGTGTGCTTGTCCAAGACCAGTAGATGGCCAGAACCTTCGCCACCTAAGATCCATTTGTGCTTGGCAAGCTCTTCCAGCACATAACGGTCGCCCACTTTGGCACGCACAAACTGTACGCCACGTTTTTTCAACGCCACTTCCACAGCCATATTGGTCATCAAGGTGCCCACCACACCTGGCACGACTTCATCGTTGGCCAAACGGTCATCCGCCATCAAATACAGCAGCTCATCCCCGTTGTACAAACGGCCTTGCGCATCCACCATTTGCAGACGGTCGGCATCCCCATCCAAGGCAACGCCGAAGTCGGCGTGATGGGCGATCACCGCACGCACCAAAGCCTCAGGATGAGTGGCCCCCACTTCATGGTTGATGTTGAGGCCATCAGGGCTGCACCCAATTGCAATGACCTCGGCGCCCAACTCGTGAAACACCTTGGGAGCGATGTGGTATGCCGCGCCGTTTGCAGCATCGACCACGATCTTTAAACCTTTGAGCGTGAGATCGTTTGAGAACGTGCTCTTACAAAACTCGATGTAGCGGCCAGCGGCATCATCCAAGCGTTTGGTTTTACCCAAATTGGCGGAGTCTGCCCACACGGGTGGCTCGTCCAACGCGGCCTCCACGGCCAGCTCCCAAGCATCGCTGAGCTTGTTACCTTGGGCGCTGAAGAATTTAATGCCATTGTCAGCAAACGGGTTGTGACTGGCACTGATGACTACGCCTAAGCTCGCACGCTGTGCACGCGTGAGATAGGCCACGCCAGGTGTCGGCAAAGGGCCGAGCAACACCACATTCACGCCCGCAGAGTTAAAGCCAGACTCCAACGCCGACTCCAGCATATAGCCCGAGATGCGCGTGTCTTTGCCAATCAACACCGTCGGCCGGTCTTCCGTTCGCTTCAGGACACGGCCCACGGCGTGCGCTAAGCGCAACACAAAGTCGGGCGTGATGGGGGCTTGGCCTACTGTGCCGCGAATGCCGTCTGTGCCGAAGTATTGACGTGTCATCTTGTTCTACCTTGGATGTTATTTTTGTTTGCTATCTATTTGATCGCTATTGTCTCAAACCCGCGCGGCCTGCCAAACGTTGAGTGCCTGCACGGTTTGCGCCACGTCATGCACACGCACCAGTCGTGCGCCACGCTCCACAGCCAGCAGCGCTGCTGCCACGCTGGGCACCATGCGCTCACCGACCTCGCAGCCCGTCACAGCGCCAAGAGATGATTTACGCGACCAACCCACAAGCAAGGGATAGCCCAAGGCCAGCAACTGGTCTTGATGCGCAAGCAGCTCAAAGTTTTGTGCAACTGTTTTGCCAAAGCCCACACCGGGGTCTAAAGCGATGCGTTCACGCCCAATGCCCAAGTCTTGCAAAGCGTCGGCATGACTTTTCAAGAAGGCAAGCACTGGCTCAATGGCCGCACCTTGCATGGGTAAGGTTTGCATGGTTTGAGGTTCGCCGTGCATGTGCATCAAGCACACCCCACAGTGCGCATGCGCTGCCACCGTCTGTTTCGCCCCAACCTGCCTAAGCGCCCAGACATCGTTGATGATGTCAGCGCCGGCATCCAACACGGCTTGCATCACGGCAGCTTTGTAGGTGTCGATGGAGATGGGCACATTGAAGCGGACCGCTTCGCGCACCACTGGGAGCACACGCGCCAACTCATCTTCCAGCGACACAGCGGGTGCGCCAGGACGCGTTGACTCACCGCCAATGTCCAACATGTGCGCCCCCGCTTTGAGCAATTGCTCGCAATGCATCAATGCGGCAGACGTGCTGGCGAAGTGACCGCCATCGGAAAACGAATCGGGCGTCACATTGACAATGCCCATCACTTTAGGTTGAGACAGGTCTATGCGAAAACGTGCGGTTTGCCAAAACATAAAAGCTCCATGACAAACGGGGCTTTCGCCCCGTTGATGTCTTAGTCTATCGACCGCTTAGGCAGCGGATGGCTCTGGATCAGTCTGCACAGCAGGTGTACCGCCGCCATTGTCGCCACCGGACGAGGGCGAACGTGGGGCCCAGTCTTTGGGTGGGCGAGGCTCGCGCCCGGCCATGATGTCATCGATTTGTTCTTTGTCGATGGTTTCCCATTCGAGCAAAGACTTGGCCATGAGGTGCATCTTGTCCGCGTTGTCTTCGATCAAGCCACGCGCCAAGTGGTATTGCATATCAATGATGCGACGCACTTCGACATCCACCTTTTGCAAGGTGGCCTCAGACATGTTGGTGGTCTTGGTGACAGAGCGACCCAAGAACACTTCTCCCTCGTTCTCGGCATAGACCATGGGGCCCAGAGCTTCGGTCATGCCGTAGCGGGTCACCATGTCACGCGCGATAGCCGTGGCACGTTCAAAGTCGTTGCTGGCGCCCGTGGTCATTTGGTTCATGAACACTTCTTCCGCAATACGACCACCAAACAACATGCTGATTTGGTTGAGCATGTATTCGCGGTCAAAGCTGTAACGGTCTTTCTCGGGCAGACTCATCGTCACACCCAAAGCACGGCCACGCGGAATGATGGTCACTTTGTGAACAGGGTCACACTTGGGCAACAACTTACCAATCAACGCATGGCCTGACTCGTGGTAAGCCGTGTTGCGACGCTCTTCTTCAGGCATGACCATGCTCTTGCGTTCAGGGCCCATCAAAATTTTGTCTTTGGCCTTCTCAAAGTCGACCATCTCCACCACACGGGCGTTGCGACGGGCGGCCATTAAGGCGGCCTCATTGCACAAGTTGGCCAAATCAGCACCGCTCATGCCGGGGGTGCCGCGCGCAATGATGCTGGCGTTCACGTCTTGGCCGATAGGCACTTTGCGCATGTGCACGTTCAAGATTTGCTCGCGACCACGGATGTCCGGCAAAGTCACGTAGACCTGACGGTCAAAACGACCAGGACGTAACAAAGCAGCATCCAAAATGTCTGGGCGGTTGGTCGCCGCCACCACAATCACGCCGAGGTTGGTCTCGAACCCATCCATCTCAACCAACATTTGGTTCAAGGTTTGTTCGCGCTCATCGTTACCGCCGCCTACACCCGCGCCACGTTGGCGACCCACCGCATCAATCTCATCAATAAAGATGATGCACGGTGCATTTTTCTTGGCGTTCTCGAACATGTCGCGTACACGGGCTGCACCCACACCAACAAACATTTCAACGAAATCAGAACCAGAGATGCTGAAGAACGGCACTTTGGCCTCGCCTGCAATACCTTTGGCCAACAATGTTTTACCGGTTCCGGGGGGGCCAACCAACAGCAAACCGCGAGGGATACGCCCACCGAGTTTCTGGAAGCGTTGTGGGTCCTTCAAGAAGTCCACCACTTCTTTCACTTCTTCTTTGGCTTCATCGCAACCGGCCACGTCCGCAAACGTCACTTGGTTGGTGTTCTCGTCCATCATGCGCGCCTTGCTCTTACCAAAGCTAAACGCACCGCCTTTGCCGCCGCCTTGCATTTGACGCATGAAATACACCCAAACGCCAATCAACAGCAGCATGGGGCCCCAGCTGACCAGCAGCGTCATGAGAAGTGAACCTTCTTCACGAGGCTTGACGTCAAACTTCACGCCGTTGCTGATGAGGTCACCCACCAAACCGCGGTCAAGGTAAGTCGCCGTCGTGCGAATTTTTCGCTCATCGTTGGTGATCGCTGTGATCTCCGTCCCGCCCTGACCTTCTTGAATGGTCGCAGTTTTGATGCGCTTGGCGCGGACTTCTTCGAGGAAGTCCGAATAGCCCAAGTATCCAGAGCCGGCGTTGGGGCGAGTTTCAAACTGTTTGAACACGGTAAACATCACCAAAGCGATGACCAACCAAACAGCGACTTTTGAGAACCATTGATTATTCAATGTGGGCTCCGAAATAAAAAGAGTACGAGATGTACAGAGATGGTGGTGATTTTAGGCGTTTCAAGCGCAAAAGCATCTTTATTGATGCACAGCGGCCTTATGAAACTCAAGGATTTGACAAAACGCGGCTTTTAACGCCCACACCCACCAAAAAGGTTTCACTGGACTTGTCACGACTGGCCTTGGGTTTGATCGGTTTGACCAAGTGGAAGGTCCCTTTGAACAGATTGACCAATTCGCTGTAACCTCCGCCGTGGAAAAGCTTGACCACCAAAGCACCATCGTCTTTGAGGTGTTTTTGCGCAAATTCGACCGCCAACTCAATCAAATGGGCAATGCGCATCGCGTCATTCGATGCAATACCGGACAAATTAGGGGCCATGTCTGAGACCACCACATCGACCACACGGCCTTGCAATGTCTCTTCTAGTTGGGCCAAAACATCGGCCTCACGGAAGTCACCTTGAATGAAGGTCACCCCCTCAACGGGCACCATGTCCAACAGATCTAGGCCAATGATTGTGCCGTTCAATGTGCCTGCGGCTGCGCCTGTGGGGGACATACGGCGGCGCAGGTATTGGCTCCACGCGCCTGGGGCACACCCCAAATCGACCACCACGTTGCCAGGCTTGATGAGCCCAAATTGCTCGTCAATCTCTTTGAGCTTGTAGGCTGCGCGGGCACGATAGCCCTCCCTTTGCGCCAATTTGACGTACGTGTCGTTCACATGGTCGTTTAACCACGATTTATTGACTTTTTTACTTTTAGTTTTAGCTTTCAATTCATACCTTTGAGGGAGCGGGGATAATACCCCCATGTCCGCAATACAACTCACACCTGCTCAACGCAAAATTCACCGTGCCGAAGCGCACCATTTAGACCCTGTCGTGATGATCGGTAACGATGGTTTAACACCCGCCGTCATCAAAGAAGCCGAGATGGCGCTCAACGCGCACGGCCTCATCAAAATCCGCGTACTCGGCGACGATCGCCAAGCACGCGAAGCCATGCTCATCACACTGGCCGACCAACTCAATGCTGCACCGATTCAACACATCGGCAAGCTATTTGTGTTGTGGCGCCCACAACCCGAGAAAGAACGCACGTCCGACGAAGACCGCATGGCTGGCCCACGCGATGTCAAAATTCTCAAATACAGCAACCGTGGCGGCCAACGCCCTGAGGTGAAAACCTTGCGCGTATTAGGCAACCAGCGCCTGACCTCCGGCGGTCAAGTCAAACGTGCCAAACCGAAAAAGATTTCGATTAAAAAACAAAGCCTCGGTTAATCGTTGAGGTCAGGATCTGCACCCAGTGCAGATGCTGGCCACAACTGCCAAAGCGCCCGCCCCGCACAGAACCACTGGGCCACAAAAAAAGCCGAGCCAAGGTTATGCCACAAGGCCATGTTGTCTTTGGCAACAATGTGGGGCTTCACGCCCACCTCGATCATTAAAGCGAGTAACAACCCAGCGATCACCCAGATCGAAGGTGTCTCCGTGGCATCGATGTTTTCTCGTTTGGCGCTTAATAAAAGCAAAATTCCACAAGCTACGGACAACCAAGTTTGCGCCGAGAACAACTTGGCAGCCATCTGTCCCGCCAGAGCTGGTGTTTCTAAGTACACAAACAGCATCGGCACCACCATGAACCCCACCGCCGTGAGGCTTCCCCACCATAGCGCCGCTAAAAAGACTTGAAACCGCGCCATGTGCTTGCGTTACAGGTAAGAAACGGCCATCACTTCATAGTGCTTCACACCACCGGGGGCTTGCACTTCTGCGACATCGCCCTCTTCCTTACCAATCAAAGCACGCGCAATAGGGCTGCTGATGTTGACCAGTCCCAATTTCAAATCGGCTTCGTCCTCGCCCACAATTTGATAGGTCACCTTGTCGCCGGTGGTGGCATCTTCCAAAGCCACTGTGGCACCAAATACCACCCGACCACCTGCATCTAGCTCGGTCGGGTCAATGATTTGGGCAACCGACAACTTGCCGTCGATTTCTTGAATACGGCCTTCAATGAAACCTTGGCGGTCTTTGGCCGCATCGTATTCAGCGTTCTCGCTCAAGTCGCCCTGAGCGCGCGCTTCGGCGATAGCAGCAATCACAGAAGGACGCTCCACCGTTTTCAGTTTGTGCAACTCGCTTTTGAGCTTTTCAGCACCGCGTTTCGTAATGGGGAACGTACTCATCATGTGTCCTTAAGCGGTCAATTGGGCGTGCATTTCCTGCACAGAAATAACATCCAACGTGTCCATGTACTTCATGCCTTCGACCGCAGCTTCTGCACCCGCAATGGTTGTGAAGGTGGTGACACGGTTGAGCAAGGCAGAGGTACGGATGTGACGTGAATCGGCAATCGCATTGCGACGCTCTTCCACGGTGTTGATGACCAGCACCAATTCGTTGTTCTTAATCATGTCCACGATGTGCGGGCGACCTTCGGTCACTTTATTCACAACATCGCAAGCCACGCCGGCATCCGTAATCGCTGAGGCGGTGCCTTTGGTAGCGATCAGCTCAAAGCCCATCGCAGCCAACTGACGCGCGACTTCGATCACACGCAATTTGTCGTTGTTCTTCACAGAGATGAACACCTTACCGGTGGAGCGGCCATCGGCATCGCGTGGACGGGGCAGCTTGGTACCAGCCCCCAGTTGACTCTTCACAAAGGCTTCGCCAAATGTTTTGCCAACGCCCATCACTTCACCGGTGGACTTCATCTCGGGGCCGAGGATGGTGTCAACACCTGGGAACTTCACAAACGGGAACACGGCTTCTTTGACGCAGAAATAAGGTGGATTCACCTCATGGATGATGCCCTGTGAAGCCAAAGTTTGACCAGCCATGCAACGTGCAGCGACCTTGGCCAACTGAATGCCAGTGGCTTTGGAAACGTACGGCACGGTGCGCGAGGCGCGTGGATTCACTTCCAAAACATAGATGACGTCTTTGCCATCCACGTGTTGAATGGCGAACTGCACGTTCATCAAACCAATCACGTTCAACGCGCCGGCCATGGCGGCCGATTGACGTTTGAGTTCATTCACTGTCTCGGCAGACAAAGAGTAAGGAGGCAATGAACAAGCTGAGTCACCACTGTGAACACCCGCTTGTTCGATGTGTTCCATCACACCACCGATGAAGGTTTTGCCTTCTGGGTCGCGCAAGCAATCCACATCACATTCAATCGCGTCATTCAAGAAACGGTCCAACAACACCGGTGAGTCGTGTGACACCTTGACCGCTTCGCGCATGTAGCGCTCCAAGTCGCGTTGCTCATGCACGATTTCCATGGCCCGGCCACCCAGCACGTAGCTGGGGCGAACCACCAAGGGGTACCCCAAGGCAGCGGCTTTTTCCAAAGCCTCTGGCTCGGTACGGGCTGTGGCATTGGGGGGCTGACGCAGACCAAGTTCTTGCAACAATTTCTGGAAGCGTTCACGATCTTCTGCTGCGTCGATCATGTCAGGGCTAGTCCCGATGATGGGAACGCCAGCAGCTTCTAAATCAAGCGCTAATTTCAAAGGTGTTTGACCACCGTATTGAACGATCACGCCCGTCGGTTTTTCTTTGTCGACGATTTCGAGCACATCTTCCAACGTCACAGGTTCAAAGTACAAACGATCCGATGTGTCGTAGTCGGTAGACACGGTCTCGGGGTTGCAGTTGACCATGATGGTCTCGTAGCCGTCTTCGCGCATAGCGAGAGCCGCGTGAACGCAACAGTAATCAAACTCAATGCCTTGGCCGATGCGGTTTGGTCCGCCACCGAGAACCATGATCTTTTTGTTGTTGGTGGGTTCAGCTTCGCATTCGCCGTCACCCACGCCAAAGGCTTCTCCGTTACCTTCGTAGCACGAATACATGTAAGCCGTGTCGGTCGAGAACTCAGCCGCACACGTGTCCACGCGTTTGTAGACAGGGCGAATGTTCAACGCATGGCGACGTGCACGCACCACATGCTCTGTGGTCTTGAGCAACTTGGCCAAGCGACGGTCAGAGAAGCCCTTCTTTTTCAAGGCGCGCAACTCTTCAGGCGTGATGGCTTCAAGCGTCGTGGTTTCGACTTCCAACTCGATCTTGACGATTTCTTCGATTTGCACCAAGAACCAAGGGTCGATTTTGGTCAAGGCGAACACCTCGTCCACACTCAGGCCCATGGCGAACGCGTCGCCCACGTACCAAATGCGTTCTGGGCCGGGCTCACCCAGCTCTTTTTCGAGCACTTCACGGTCTTGGGTTTTTTCGTTCATACCGTCCACGCCCACTTCCAAACCGCGCAAGGCTTTTTGGAATGATTCTTGGAAGGTACGACCCATCGCCATCACCTCGCCCACCGATTTCATCTGGGTGGTCAAACGGCTATCGGCAGTTGGGAATTTCTCGAACGCAAAACGTGGAATCTTGGTAACCACGTAATCGATGCTGGGCTCAAAACTCGCGGGCGTTGTGCCTCCGGTAATGTCGTTGCGCAACTCATCGAGTGTGTAGCCCACCGCCAACTTGGCAGCGACTTTCGCAATCGGAAAACCTGTGGCTTTGGAGGCCAAGGCCGATGAACGCGACACGCGTGGGTTCATCTCAATGACAACCATGCGGCCATCTTTGGGGTTGATCGAGAACTGAACGTTCGAACCGCCAGTGTCCACACCAATTTCACGCAACACAGCCAAAGAGGCGTTACGCATGATCTGGTATTCCTTGTCGGTCAAGGTCTGTGCCGGTGCCACAGTGATGGAGTCACCCGTATGCACACCCATAGGGTCCAAGTTTTCGATCGAGCAGATGATGATGCAGTTGTCCGCTTTGTCGCGCACCACTTCCATCTCATATTCTTTCCAACCGAGCAAGGACTCTTCAATCAACAGCTCTTTGGTCGGAGAGGCTTCTAAGCCTCGTTTGCAAATCGTTTCAAATTCTTCTGGGTTGTAGGCAATGCCGCCGCCCGTGCCACCCAAAGTGAAACTGGGGCGAATGACCGTTGGGAATCCCAAACTTTTTTGCACATCCCACGCCTCGTCCATGGTGTGGGCAATGCCAGAACGCGCAGAGCCCAGACCGATCTTGGTCATGGCATCTTTGAACTTCAAACGGTCTTCGGCTTTGTCGATGGCTTCTGGCGTTGCGCCAATCAACTCCACTTTGTACTTGGCCAACACGCCGTTGTGCCACAAGTCCAACGCACAGTTCAGCGCCGTCTGACCGCCCATAGTGGGCAAAATAGCATCTGGACGCTCTTTGGCAATGATCTTCTCGACCGTTTGCCAAGTGATGGGTTCGATGTAGGTGACGTCTGCGGTGGCAGGGTCGGTCATGATCGTGGCAGGGTTGCTGTTGATCAAGATGACTTTATAGCCCTCTTCGCGCAGAGCTTTACAGGCTTGCACGCCAGAGTAATCAAACTCGCATGCCTGACCAATGATGATCGGGCCTGCGCCAATGATGAGAATGCTTTTTAGATCGGTACGCTTTGGCATGTTATTTCGCCTCCATCAGTTTGATGAAGCGGTCAAAGAGGTAAGCAATGTCGTGCGGGCCGGGCGATGCTTCAGGGTGACCTTGAAAGCAAAACGCGGGCTTGTCGGTGCGGGCCAAGCCCTGCAAGGTGCCGTCAAACAACGACACATGCGTGGCGCGCAGGTTGGCGGGCAAGGTTTTTTCGTCCACCGCAAAACCATGGTTTTGACTGGTGATGGAGACACGACCTGAGTCGATCTCTTTCACGGGGTGGTTCGCTCCGTGGTGGCCAAACTTCATCTTGAAAGTTTTGGCACCGCTGGCCAAGGCCATGATTTGGTGACCCAGGCAAATACCAAAGGTCGGGATGCCGGTTTCGATCAACTCAGCAGCTGCCGCAATGGCGTAATCGCAAGGCTGTGGATCGCCTGGGCCGTTAGACAAGAAAATACCGTCAGGGCTGTACTTCAGCACATCCGCTGCAGACGTTTTGGCAGGAACCACGGTCACTTTACAGCCCCGCTCAGCCAACATGCGCAAGATGTTTTTCTTCACGCCGAAGTCATAGGCGAGCACATGGAACTTAGGTGCGGTCAGAGTGCCGTAGCCTTGACCTAAAACCCATTCGGTTTGCGTCCACTCGTACGGTTGTGACACCGTCACCTGTTGCGCCAAATCAAGACCGGCCATGTTTGGCGCACCTTTGGCAGCGGCCACAGCTTGATCGATCAGGGCTTGCGTGACAGCTTGACCTTTGGCCAAACCCACGATAGCGCCGTTTTGTGCACCCTTGGTACGCAAGATGCGTGTGAGCTGACGGGTGTCGATATTGGCAATGGCCACCGTGCCTGCATCCACCAAGTAGGCAGACAAGGTTTGGTGTGAGCGGAAGTTGCTTGCAATCAAAGGTAAATCTTTGATGATCAAGCCAGCAGCATGGACTTTGTCA
Source organism: uncultured Burkholderiales bacterium (assembly GCA_903856995.1). Classification (GTDB taxonomy): domain Bacteria; phylum Pseudomonadota; class Gammaproteobacteria; order Burkholderiales; family Burkholderiaceae_C; genus Limnohabitans. The sequence continues at coordinate 3,816 of CAIODK010000078.1, read as the reverse complement.
GCTTCGATGTCTTCCACGTTGACGCCGTAGTTGCCGATGTGCGGGTACGTCAAGGTGACGATCTGCTGGCAGTAGCTGGGGTCAGTGAGGATTTCCTGATAGCCGGTGAGTGATGTGTTGAACACCACTTCGCCGACTGTGGAGCCAGAGGCTCCAATCGAGTTGCCGATAAAGACCGTGCCGTCTGCGAGCGCCAAAATGGCGGGCGGGAAGGTTCCCTGAAGAGACAAAAGCACTGGGTTCTCCGGAATAGTTCGGGTACGCCTCAGCGCTCACAAGAGAATATCTTCTCTTTGGCTACTTTGTTCGAGGAATTTGCCTAGTTTTGGCTGGGACGTACAGGTGGATGCGGGAAAGCCTCTCATTATATCCGAGCCCCTGGTTTTCCCCAGTGATTCAGCGCGAATTAGCGCAAATGACAGGTGGCGCTGGCGTGCAAGCAAATAGCCGCGGCCGAAGCCACGTTGAGCGACTCTTCCCCGCCCGGTTGTGCAATCCGCACATGCAAGGCCGCTTTGTCAGCCAACTCGGGCGATACGCCCTGCCCTTCGTGACCCATCAACCAAGCGCATGGCATGGGCAATTTGGCTTGTGCAAGCAAGTCATGCAGATACGGGCCTTGGTGTGAGCTGGTCGCCAACCACGGCATATCCAATGCCTGCAAGTCCTCCGGCGATAAACCCTCCACCAAATGCAATCCAAAATGCGCGCCCATGCCTGCACGCAAAACTTTGGGCGACCACAGCGCTGCCGCACCCTTGATAGCCAACACCTGCTTGAATCCAAAGGCCGAGGCACTTCGCAAAATCGAGCCAACATTGCCAGCGTCTTGCACACGGTCCAACACCACGGTGGGTGTGGCGGTGAGCACCTCTTGCAACGCCGGCGCAGCCAACACGAAACCCATCTTGGCGGGCGACCCCAAGCTGCTGATTTCTGCAAACAAAGCGTCCGGTAACACCGTGTTACGTTCGGCAGCTTGGGTCCATTCGCGTGGCGCCGTGACCCACAGCGACTCAGCGAACACCGCATGCTCAGGCTTCACGCCACGCGTCAGCGCTGCACGGCAAAGATGGTCGCCCTCTAGCCAGACACGGCCTAGCTTGCGATACGCCGTGCTGTCCTGGGACAAGCGCCGCAACTCTTTGACCAACACGTTATCGCGAGAAGTAATCAGGTTCATCGCAAGACCTCCGCCACAGGCGAGAAAGACTTGCGGTGCCAAGGCGTGGCCCCATGTTCTTTGAGCGCTTTCAAATGCGCGGCGGTGCCATAGCCCTTGTGTGCATCGAACCCGTACTGCGGATACTGTGCGTGCAGCTCTAGACACCAACGGTCACGATGAACCTTGGCCAAAATAGACGCTGCAGAAATCGCAGGTACTTTGCTATCGCCTTTGATGATGGCCTCCGCCAACACATCGAGCACCGGCAAGCGGTTCCCGTCCACCAAAACTTTACTAGGCCTCAAGCGCAAGCCTTCGACCGCACGGCGCATGGCGAGCAAGGTGGCCTGCAAAATATTCAATTCATCGATCTCTTCGACCGTCGCCTCGGCAATGGAGCAACACAATGCTTTGGCACGGATTTCGTCATACAGTCGTTCGCGCTTCAAAGCCGTGAGCGTTTTCGAATCGGCCAAACCCACGATCGGATTCAGGTCATCCAAGATCACCGCGGCGGCCACCACAGGTCCAGCCAAGGGCCCACGACCAGCTTCATCCACCCCGGCGATCAAACCCGGAGCATCCCAAATCAACGCGACTTGCTCAGCGCGCAAGAATTTTTTCAATCGCATGGGCCGCCAATGCAGGGGTATCGCAGCGCAGCGTGTCGTGCAGCGTCGCAAAGCGTTGTTGAACAGCGGCAACTGCCGCCGGATGAGAAAGCCACTGCAACACCTCGTTCGCCAGCGCATCGGGCGTTGCCGCTTCTTGCAGCAACTCAGGTACCACGAAGTCTTGACAAAGGATGTTGGGCAAACCCACCCATGGCTGCAACTTTTTGCGGCGCATGATTTGCCAGCTCAACCAGTTCATGTTGTAGGCGATCACCATCGGGAGCTTGAACAACGCTGCCTCTAGCGTTGCAGTACCGCTGGCAATCAGCGTCACGTCACAGGCAGCCAAGGCCACGTGCGATTGACCGTTGATCAACAAGAGATTGGGGACCTCGCCCACTTCTTTCAAAATTTGCTCAATACGCAAGCGCAAGGCGGGCATGGCGGGCAACACAAAGTGCAAGCCAGGTTGCTGCTTGGCCATGCGTTGCGCCGCTTGTAAAAACCGATGCGCTAAATAGTCAATTTCAGAACTGCGGCTGCCCGGCAGCAAAGCCACCACCGTGGCGTCTTGTGGCAAACCCAGTGCCCGGCGTGCCGCAGCTCGATCAGGCTCATGAGGGATGTTTTTTGCCAAAGGATGGCCCACATACGTGGAGGGAATGCCGTGTTGGGCCAACAACTCCGTCTCAAACGGGAAGATGCACAACACGTGGTCTACGCTTTGTCGAATTTTCTCGACCCGATCGGCACGCCAAGCCCAAATAGAAGGACACACGAAGTGAATCGCGGGGATGCCCTGCGCCTTCAAGTCGCGTTCAAGGTCAAGGTTGAAATCTGGGGCATCGACGCCGATGAAGGCACTGGGTGGATTGGCCAGCAAACGCTCGCGCAGCTGGTTTCGGATCCCTACTATTTCGCGGTAGTGCCGTAACACTTCGACGTAACCACGGACCGCTAATTTTTCGTAAGGCCACCAAGGCTCAAAACCTTGGGCCACCATGCGAGGACCGCCAATGCCTGAACTTTGCATATCAGGCCATTGGGCGCGCATACCGCCGAGCAAAAGGCCAGCAAGCAAATCGCCCGAGGCCTCGCCAGCAACCAGCGAGAAAGACAGGGCCTCGGCCATTGGAGTTAACGCACGATGCCGCGTTGCGGCGAAGTCTGATTCAAGAAGTCCAGCATCATGGCCACATCTGCAGCAGCCTCTGGTTTTTCTTGGGCCAACGCGGCAATGCGCACTTTGGCGTTGTCCAGCGTCAAGTCATCGCGGTACAAGGCTTTGTGCATGGCTTTGACGGCGCTGATGCGTTCAGGTGAATAACCGCGACGGCGTAAGCCCTCAAAGTTCATGGAGCGCGCTTCGGCCGGTTGACCTTGGCACATCACGAACGGCGGCAAGTCAGCAAACAAAAGCGAGTGCATGGCCGTGAAACTGTGCGCACCGATGCGCACAAACTGATGCACCACGGTAAAGCCGCCCAAGATCACCCAATCGCCCACGTGCACATGGCCCGCCAATTGCGCGCTGTTCGCGAAGATGGTGTGGTTACCCACAAGGCAATCGTGTGCCAAGTGAACATAGGCCATGATCCAGTTGTCGTTGCCAACTTGGGTCACACCCCCATCACCAGGCGAACCGATGTTGAAGGTACAAAACTCACGGATGGTGTTGCGGTCACCAATGATCAACTCACAAGGTTCGCCTGCATATTTTTTGTCTTGCGGGACCGCGCCTAAGGAGTTGAACTGAAAAATACGGTTGTCATTGCCAATCGTGGTGTGCCCTTCGATCACGCAATGTGGCCCTACCGTTGTACCAGCGCCAATGCGGACATGGGGGCCGATGATGGTGTAAGGCCCTACCTGCACCGAGCTGTCGAGCTCGGCCTTGGGGTCAACAATGGCGGTGGCGTGAATGAGGCTCATCGTCTGGGGCGTGATTAGGCAATCGCACGCATGGTGCACATCAAATCGGCTTCCGTCACCACCACATCGCCCACTTTGGCGCGTGACTTGAATTTGAAGATACCG
>CAIODK010000077.1 GCA_903856995.1 uncultured Burkholderiales bacterium | reverse complement strand
TTGTGACTTTTCAGCGGCACCCTCGGGTGCCGTTTTTCATGGGAGGTTCCGATTTATGCGTCACAATCTTTGTTCACTGAAAGGCAGTTGAACGATGGACCATTTACAGCGATTGGCCTTGCACAACGAAGTGCATGCACGCCCTCCGGAACCCATGCCGTCCCCGATGGCCATTTCGCACGTGGTCATGTGGGTCGACCGTGCGAGTGCGCAGGCCAGCCGCGCACACTTGGCGCAGCTGTTGCGTGACCACCATTTGCCTGCACCCGACGCACACACCAACCATGTGCGCATGGACTTAGGCGCGTTTCGTTTGCGATGGGAGCTGCACACCGAGTTTGTGTCGTGGACGTTCATGCGCCCTGCGGGCGACGATGTGTTTGCCCACGCCGCACCCATGAACGCGATTCAAGGCGTGCCCCAAAAATGGTTGGCGCAGTTGCCGGGTGAATGTCTGGCGCGTTTGCATTTGTGGTTGTTGTCAGCATCGTCGCTCGATGTGCATCAGGTGCTGCCTAAGGTGCTGCATGAGGACACCTTGGTGGCCTCGACTGTGGCCGAAGGCCACGGCGAGGTCTACACAGATTTCCAACTGCACCCTGATGGTTACTCTCGCCTCGTGTTGTTGACGGGCTCGCTCACACCACGCCGACAAGGCCGTTTGGTGCAGCAGTTGCTGGAGATTGAAACCTATCGCATGGCCGCCTTGCTCGGCTTGCCTGCGGCACGCGAAGCCACGCTGGCGCTGGCCGATGCTGAGCGTGAGCTGGCCGCCTTGGCCAACGCCATTCGCAATGCAGAGCGCACCGATGAGGCTGATTTGCTGGACCGCCTGACCCGTTTGGCGGGCGAGGTCGAGGGCCAATATGCGGCCACCCATTCACGCTTCTCAGCTACGCGTGCTTACTTCGAGTTGGTGGATCGCCGGATTCGGGACATTGCCGAGTCGCGCATGCCCGGCATGCAAACCATCGGTGAATTTATGGAGCGTCGTTTGTCGCCAGCGCGCAGCACCTGCGACTGGGCCGCACGTCGGCAGACGGCGTTGTCTGAACGCGTCTCGCGCATGAGCAACTTGCTGCGCACGCGGGTCGACTTCGAGCAACAACAAAGCAGCCAGCAATTACTGATCACCATGAACCAACGCCAAGACGTGCAGCTCAAACTGCAGTCCACGGTGGAAGGTTTGTCTGTCGCAGCCATCACTTATTACTTCACGGGCTTGGTGAGCTACCTCGCCAAAGGCGCGGAGAAGTTTGGTTGGCCGTTTGCATCCGACGTCACGGCTGCGTGTGCTTTGCCGTTCGTGGGTTTGTTGGTGTGGTTGTCGATGCGCCGCTTGCATAACAAGGTGTTTAAGAAATGAATTTCAATTTTGCCAACCCCTACACCTCCACGCGCTTGCCTGTGTTTGCGCGCAACGTGGTGTCCACCTCACACCCGTTGGCATCGCAAGCGGGTTTGCGCATGTTGTGGCAGGGTGGCAATGCGGTGGATGCCGCCATTGCGGCAGCGGCTACCCTCACGCTGACCGAGCCGGTGAGCTGTGGTTTGGGTTCGGATGCGTTTTGCATTTTGTGGGACGGGCAACAGCTGCACGGTTTGAACGCCTCGGGGACTGCGCCTGATGCTTGGACACCCGCGTATTTCAAACGCAAATATGGCAACGACACCCAGACGCCCCCCAAGCGCGGCATGGACTCGGTCACCGTGCCAGGCGCGGTGGCGGGCTGGGTGGCGTTGAGCGAGCGCTTTGGCAAACTGCCATTTGAAGACCTCTTGCAACCCGCGATTGACATCGCGGAGCGCGGCTACTTGTTGCCCGTGGTGGTGCAACAAAAGTGGGCGGCAGCCACGCCTGAGTTGCAGTCGATGCCGGGCTTTGCTCAGAGCTTTTTGCCTTGGGGCCGTGCGCCCAAGGTGGGGGAGTTGTTCCAGTTCCCCGCTGCCGCCAAAGGATTGCGCGCGATCGCACAAAGCAAAGGCTACGCGTTTTACGGCGGCGAAATTGCGCAGGCCATCGAGGCGTTTTCTGCGCAGCATGGCGGCAGTATCACCGCGCGCGACTTTGCCAACTACAAGGCAGAGTGGGTCACACCCATCGCGCAAAACTACCGTGGCTACACGCTGCATGAAATCCCCCCCAGCGGCCAAGGCATTGCGGCACTCATCGCGTTGGGCATCTTGGAGAACTTCGACGTGGCTGGGCTACGCGTGGACGGTGTGGATTCGCAGCACTTGCAAATCGAAGCCATGAAGCTGGCCTTTGCCGATGTCTACCGCTACGTGGCTGACCCACGTGCGATGGACGTCACGCCCGCCCAAATGCTGGACCCTAGCTACCTCATGGGTCGAGCCAAGTTGATTGACCTGCACCGTGCCCAAGACTTCGGCGCGGGCAACCCCGTCAAAGGCGGCACGATCTACCTCAGCACGGCCGATGAAAACGGCATGATGGTCAGCTTCATTCAAAGCAACTACATGGGCTTTGGCTCCGGCTGTGTCGAGCCCACCTATGGCATCAGCCTGCAAAACCGTGGGCATGGTTTCAGCGTCAATGCCCAAGGCCTGAACCCTGCCAATTTGGTCGCCCCAGGCAAGCGCCCTTTCCACACCATCATCCCGGCCTTCCTCACCAAAGACGGCCAACCCGTGATGAGCTACGGCGTGATGGGCGCCAACATGCAACCGCAAGGCCACATGCAAACCTTGGTGCGCATGTTGGACTACCAGCAAAGCCCGCAAGCCGCGTGTGATGCCCCGCGCTGGCGTTACAACGCAGGCATGGAGATCAACGTGGAGGCCGCGCTCAGTGCTGACACAGTGCTTGGCTTGCAGTCTCGCGGCCATCGCGTGGCGGTGATCAATGACAGCTACCAAGACTTTGGTGCGGGCCAATTCATCTGGCGTGCAGGTGCCCCCAAGGTCGAAGGCTATGTGGTCGCCAGCGATGCGCGACGCGATGGTTTGGCCGCAGGCTTCTAGCCGTGACGATGCACACGGGGCGCTGCAAGCGCGCAAGTTTGGCTGCTGCCGTGCTGGCGCTTTTGTCTGCATGTGCGACGCCCCAGAACGTGCCGTTGCAACCCGAAATTGCGACGGGCTTCACGCGCAAAGCCGACGTGGTCACGCACAAGTTTGCCGTGGCTGCGGCCAACCCTTTGGCCACACAAGCAGGCTTTGACATTTTAAAAATGGGTGGCTCCGCAGTGGACGCCGCCATCGCTGTGCAAATGGTGTTGGGTTTGGTCGAGCCGCAATCGAGTGGCATTGGTGGCGGTGCGTTCTTGCTGCACAGCGCAGCGGGTGCAGTCGGTGCAGTGGGACAGGTGCAGGCCTTCGATGGCCGCGAAACAGCGCCTGCCGCCGCCACTGAAGATGTGTTGCTCAACGCTGACGGCAAACCGCTGGCCTTCCATGAGGCCGTGGTGGGTGGCCGCTCGATCGGTACGCCTGGAGTTTTGCGCATGTTGGCGCAAGCCCACGCGCAGCACGGTCAGTTGCCGTGGGCCTCGTTGTTTGAGCCCGCCATTGCGTTGGCAA
>CAIODK010000076.1 GCA_903856995.1 uncultured Burkholderiales bacterium | reverse complement strand
TGTTGACCACGTCATAGTTGTTGCACTGGAGCACCACCGTGACGATGTTCTTGCCGATGTCGTGCACATCGCCCTTGACGGTGGCGATGACCATCTTGCCTTTGGCTTTGACGTCTTGCCCAGCAGCGGCCTGCAACCGTTTTTCTTCCTCAATGTAGGGCACCAGATGCGCCACCGCTTGCTTCATCACGCGGGCTGACTTGACCACTTGTGGCAAGAACATCTTGCCTTGGCCAAACAAGTCACCCACCACGTTCATGCCGTCCATCAATGGGCCTTCAATCACATGCAGCGGGCGACCGCCCTTGGCCAAAATAGCGCGGTACGCCACTTCGGTGTCTTCGGTGATGAAGTCGGTGATGCCGTGCACCAGCGCATGCGACAGGCGCTGCGCCACGCTCACGGGTGCGTCGGGCGTGCCGCGCCAAGCCAGCTTTTGGCTGTCGTCTTTGGCAGCGCCTTTGGCGGTCTCGGCCACTTCAATCAGGCGTTCACCTGGGGTGAGGTGGGCTTCGCCGTCTTTGTATTTCGGCACACGGTTGAGCACCACGTCTTCGACGCGCTCGCGCAGAACGGGCTCTAGGTCGTCGTAAACGCCGACCATGCCCGCGTTGACGATGCCCATGTCCATGCCCGCTTGGATGGCGTGGTACAGAAACACGGTGTGAATCGCTTCGCGCACGGGGTCGTTGCCGCGGAATGAAAAGCTCACGTTCGACACACCGCCGCTCACCTTAGCGCCGGGCAGGTTTTGTTTGATCCAACGCGTGGCGTTGATGAAGTCCACCGCATAGTTGTCGTGCTCTTCAATGCCGGTGGCAATGGCGAAGATGTTGGGGTCAAAGATGATGTCTTCGGGTGGGAAGCCCACCTCGTCCACCAACACGCGGTAAGCGCGTTCGCAAATTTCAACCTTGCGTGCGTAGGTATCGGCCTGGCCTTTTTCGTCAAACGCCATCACCACCGCAGCCGCGCCGTAGCGCTTGACCAAGGTGGCTTGGCGTTTGAACTCGTCCAGTCCTTCTTTCATGCTGATGGAGTTGACGATGCCTTTGCCTTGGATGCAACGCAAGCCCGCTTCGATGACTGACCACTTGGATGAGTCCACCATCACCGGCACACGTGCAATGTCGGGTTCGCCCGCCATCAAGTTGAGGAAGCGGACCATTGCCGCTTGGCTGTCGAGCATGGCTTCGTCCATGTTGACGTCAATCACCTGCGCACCGTTTTCCACCTGCTGACGCGCCACGGCCAAGGCTTGCTCGTACTCGCCATTCAAAATCATGCGCGCAAAGGCTTTGGAGCCAGTGACGTTGGTACGCTCGCCAACGTTGACAAACAAACTGCCCTCGCCAATGGAGACTGGCTCAAGGCCAGACAGCTTCATGGGGGGAACTGCAGTGGAATTCATGGGGGTACTCACCTGGGGGCTGACAAAACAGGTGAGCGTCGTTGCAAAAGATTCGACCCCAAGCCTGACTTCACGCGCGAACCTAGAAAAGGTGGGGTGAAGCTGCAACGCTCCTTGGGGAACGCGTTATTTTAACTGGGTCTGCGTCACTACCGCGACACCGCCAAACACAGGTGCAAAGCATGCGCCGCCGCCAACGTGAACCCATCTGCGCCGACAGGCCCCACCACCTGCAAACCAACAGGCATGCCATTGGGCGCCAAGCCTGCGGGGATGTTGAC
>CAIODK010000075.1 GCA_903856995.1 uncultured Burkholderiales bacterium | reverse complement strand
TTGCTGCAACATGCGTTGGGTTTTTCCACGCCGCGCTACATGCACACGCCCCTAGTTTTGGGTGAGAACGGGGAAAAGCTGAGTAAACAAAATGGGGCTGAGGCTTTAGACCTGAGCAATCCGTTGCAAGCATTGAACCAAGCGGCAGAGATTCTAGGGCTTGCCCCATGCTCGACATCTTTTGGTGATGCGTTGCGCCAGTGGACGCAAGCCTCACTCGTTCTAAAACTAGGTAGCTAACCTCTGACGCGCCGCCTCAACCGACTGATACAGTTTGGCTTGCAAAGCCTCACGGGAAGGCAGCACAGTCAGGTATTCGGCGACGTGAATCCCACTCTTGTCCAATTCAAGCAGCTCAATCTGTTCTTGCTTTTTACCTGTGCAAATACAACTCCATCTGCCCCTTGTACTCAGCACGAAAGTCGCCAATTTTCAGCTCAACGGCCACCAAACGCAAATCTCTCCGGAGTGCAGAGACTATCTGCTCATCGACAAATATCTCCGCGAAGCGGAGACAATGCCGTAATTGCTTTTCGCTCCAACCTTCACCGTAAATCGAGGCAAGTTGCTGAGCCAACTGATTAATCACAGCAGATCTGGTTCAGCGAGCAACGTGTTTTTCATATTGACTTCCGTATGAAGCTCAATGTTTGCAAGAATCGACGTATTGGAAGTCACTCAAAACTCAGCACTGCATTGAGCGCATCACTACAAATCAAAGCTGGGCCTAGCCCGCGATAATCACAGCCTATTTCTAGATTTCTCTGCCATGACCATCGCTGACACGCCCACTACCTCAGACACCCCAAAAACCGACGCTCCCTTCATGCGCGTCATCAAAACCTACGTGCTACGTGCAGGGCGTATGGGGCCTGGGCAGACGCGTGCGTTTGAGCAGTTCGGTCCGCAGTATTTGGTGCCTTATCAGCCTGAGCGACTGAACACAGAAGCTAGCTTTGGCCGCACAGCCCCGCTCATTTTGGAGATTGGTTTTGGCATGGGCGACGCCACGGCCAAGATTGCGCACACGCGCCCTGACGACAACTTTTTGTGTTGCGAGGTTCACGCGCCTGGAGTGGGCGCGCTGCTGAAGCACTGCGGTGAAGAAAGCATTGGCAACATCCGCATCGTGCAGCACGACGCGATTGAGGTGATGGACCACATGCTGGGCGAGAACAGCCTCGACGGCGTGCACATCTACTTCCCAGACCCGTGGCACAAAAGCCGTCATCACAAGCGCCGCTTGATCCAGAGCCCATTTGTGAACCGTTTGGCACGCCACATCAAACCCGGCGGCTACTTGCACTTGGCGACAGACTGGGAGCCCTATGCGGAGCAAATGATGCAAGTGGTGTCCGCCGAGCCCTTGCTGCAAAACACCGCCACCGACGCCAGCGGCTTTGCCGAAAAGCCAGACTACCGTCCCCTTACCAAGTTTGAAAACCGAGGCTTGAAGCTCGGCCATGGGGTGTGGGACCTGGTGTTCAAGCGGGTCTAACGCATGCGCATCCCGACGCGCAACGGAGTAGGCCCGAGCTGCGTGTCGCTGCCCGCAGGGCCTTGGTCTAACGTGTTGGATTTTTTGGTCGACCGCATGCCCGACATTTCGCGCGAGGAATGGGCTGAGCGCTTGGCTCACCAACTGGTGCTCAATGAAGCGGCAGAGCCTGTGGCGGCGACGCAACCCTACACACCGCACACCAAGCTCTACTACTACCGTCACATCGCCAACGAGCCGGTGCTGCCTGACAAAGCCAGCATCGTGTTTGAAGACGACCATTTGCTGGTAGCCGACAAACCGCACTTCATGCCCGTCACGCCCGCTGGTCGCTATGTGCAGCAAAGCCTGTTGGTGCAACTCAAACACCTGACTGGCAACGACGACCTTGTGCCCCTGCACCGCATTGACCGCGAAACCGCTGGCTTGGTGATGTTTGGCAAACGCCCGCAAGACCGCGATGCGTACCACGCCTTGTTTCGAGACAAAGAGATGCACAAGGTCTACCACGCGGTGGCGGCGTTCCGCCCTGAGCTGGCGTTGCCGCGTGTGCACAGCAGTCGCTTAGTGCCAGGCGAGCCTTTTTTTCGAACCCAAGAAGTGCCCGGTGAAGCCAACAGCGAGACACGCATTCGCCTGCTTCGCGTCGACGGTTCACGGGCCTTGTACCAACTGGAGCCGGTGAGCGGCAAACGCCACCAACTGCGCGTCCACATGATGGCGCTGGGCCTGCCACTAGAAGGCGATCTGTTCTACCCCGCCGTGTTGCGCGGACCGGATGAGGACGAAGACTTCAGCCACCCCTTGCAACTGCTGGCGCACAGCGTCGCCTTCACCGATCCCGTCACGGGCCAGGGCCGTGAGTTTCACAGCGCGCTACAACTCAGGCTTTGATTTCGCGTGCCGTGATTTGGTACTTGAAGGTGTCAGGCGCGTAAGAGTCTGCGCGGCCTTCAGCCGTCTCGGCCACGGGGTACATCAAGAAGCCCAGACGGTCTTCCTTGCTACCTGGCAAGGCCACATCGTGCGCAGTGTTCCAGCCCATCCAGTTGCCTTCCCAGCCGCCGAACAAATGGTTGTACACGGGTTGCACCACAGCGTTGTCAGTGCGCTTGATCCACTCGGGGGTTTCTAGGCGCATCACCTTGGCTACGTCGGCAGGGTCCATCGCCACCCAACCGTGAGCTTGCAAGTACACCTCGGCACGGCAGTGTTGCGCGCCCTTCAAGCTGGCGGGGTTGCCCGACAACTCTTTGTAGCCAAAAGCGGAGGGGACCAAGCGGATGCCATACACATCGCGTGCAGGCACACCGACCGAGCGGCACAGGCCCACGAACAAGGCGTTGATGTCGGCGCACTTGCCGCCTAAGTTGCCTGTTTCCAACATGGTTTTGATGTCACCTTCACCGCAACCGCGTGTCTTGGGTTCGCGCCATGCGTTGGCGACGACCCAGTCGTAAATCGCACGTGCTTTTTGGGCATCTGTTTTTGCACCTTGCGTGGCTTTGAGTGCGGTGGTGCGCACGATGCCATCGGTGGGCAACAAATGCGTGGCGCGGGTGTAGTAGTGCAAGGTGCCGGCGTCTTCGCGGGTGAAGGCGTGTGCATTGGGCTTGCTGATGTCGACGGCGCGGTTTTGTGTTTGCACGCGGCTGGTGATTTCCACAAACGGTGTCACGCCAGCAGCGAACTCGGAGTAGAGCATGCGCGCACCTTCAGTGCCGTCACTGACCATGCGTGATGTGCCATTGGATTGGAAGCTGCCTTCCAAAGAATGCTGCCAATCGGAGTTGATGCTGGGCACCGGTAGCCACACGCGTGAAGCGCCTTTGGCATCGGCCAAGTCCACACGGGTGGTGACTTCAAACGTGCGCCATTGGCCCGCTTGTGGCTCGAAACGACGAGCGGCTTGATGAATTGTTTGGGGATTGGTTTGGGCCAACGCAAAGCTGGGCACACCAGAGAGGGCGCACGCAGCAGCGGCCCCCTTGAGAAGGGAACGACGCACGAGAGTCATGAAAGAGAGCTCCGAATAATGGAAGAGACCTGTCGGCACATCACAGGATGCCCCGAAGGCAGGTCATATCGCGCAAGACGCGCGACATCGGAGGATTATCGCTTGAGGGGCGTGGTGTTTTGGCGTACGTCCGCCAACCAAGTTTGGGCCTCGCCCCCACTCCAATCCACATCACCCATCACGCGCCAGCGGGCTTGTCCGTTGGGCGCAATCAACACCGTGGTCGGGTAGACCGAGACGCCCCAACGTTTGGCCAAATCACCCTTGGGATCGGAGATAACAGGAAAGGTCATGCCCGTGCTCTGCAAGTAGCGGGCGGCACGCACTGCAGGCTCACGCACGTTGATGGTGAGCACCACGGTGTGGCTGTCACCGAGGTCGTGCAGCGTTTGCAAGGTCGGCAACTCTTCTTTGCACGGGGCACACCAGGTGGCCCAAAAGTTGAGTACCACGACCTTGCCCGCTAGCTCTGCAGCACCCCATGTTTTGCCCTGCAAGTCGACCGCTTCTAGCGAGGGTGTTGCGAGGTTGGCAGGCCAACGCGTTTTGTCAAATTGCGCGCAGGCACGGGTAGCCAGCAAGCTGAGGAACAGCCCAACAAAAAGGCCCAACAGCAGTTGGGCCCCTGTGATGCGTGCATGCAGGCGCATCAAACGCGCTCGGTCACCCAAGCTTGCACGCTGGCCAAGGCCTTGGGCAAAGCCGCAGCATCGGTGCCACCCGCCATGGCCATGTCTGGCTTGCCGCCGCCTTTGCCGCCAACTTGCTGGGCCACAAAGTTGGCCAACTCGCCCGCCTTGACCTTGCCCACGTTGTCAGCGGTCACGCCTGCAGCGATGTTCACTTTCTCGCCGTCCACCGCCGCCAACACAATGACCGCAGACTTCATCTTGTCTTTGAGCTTGTCCATGGTGTCGCGCAAAGTTTTAGCGTCCGCGCCTGGCAGCTGAGCCACCAAGAACTTGATGCCTTTGATGTCCACGGCTTGTGTCATCAACTCGTCACCTTGGGCAGAAGCCACTTTGCCTTTGAGGGCAGATACTTCTTTTTCGAGGGCTTTGACTTGGTCCAACACTTGAGCCAAACGTGCGTTCAGCTCAGTGGCTGGGGCTTTGAGAGCGCCAGCGGCTTGAGCTACGGAATCTTCGAGCGATTGCAAATAAGCCAACGCATTCGCGCCTGTGATGGCTTCGATGCGACGCACGCCAGCGGCCACGCCACCCTCGCTCACCACCTTGAACAAACCAATATCGCCCGTCGCCTTGACGTGCGTGCCACCGCACAACTCACGACTCGAACCAATGTCGAGCACGCGCACGGTCTCGCCGTACTTCTCGCCGAACAACATCATCGCGCCCGTTTTCTGGGCCGACTCGATGTCCATCACACGCGCTTGTGCGGCAACGTTGGCAAAAATTTCAGCATTGACCTTGGCTTCGATCTCGCGAATCTGCGCATCGGTCACGGGCGCGTTGTGCGCAAAGTCAAAACGTGTGCGCTCAGGCGTAACCAAGCTGCCTTTTTGTTGCACGTGGTCGCCCAGCACTTCGCGCAAGGCTTTGTGCATCAAGTGGGTCGCCGAGTGGTTGCGCACGGTCGCTGCGCGCACGTCGATGTTGACTTGAGCATCCACGTGGTCGCCCACAGCCAATGTGCCTTGGGTCAATGTGCCGTGATGGCCGAACACGTCAGCCTTGATCTTCAGCGTGTCTTCCACCGCGAACGTGGCCGAGCCGCTGATGAGTGCGCCCTCGTCACCCGCTTGGCCGCCGCTCTCAGCGTAGAAAGGCGTGGTGTCCAACACCACGATGCCGTTTTGTCCGTTTTTCAGCTCAGCCACCGATTGACCCTCCACGTACACCGCCAGCACTTTGGCAGTGGCTTTCAGGTCGTCGTAGCCGACAAATGCATTGCCAGCGCCGGTGTAGTCCAACGCCTTGTCCATCTTGAACTTGCCTGCAGCGCGGGCTTGTGCTTTTTGTTTTTCCATCGCAGCGGCAAAGCCGGCTTCGTCCACGCTCAGGTCACGCTCGCGGCACACGTCGGCCGACAAGTCGAGTGGGAAGCCATAGGTATCGTGCAGCTTAAAAGCCACTTCACCTGGCAAGACCTTGACGCCACCTTCGAGGGCCGAATCCAAAATTTGCATGCCCACTTCGAGGGTTTCAAAGAAACGTACTTCTTCGGCCTTCAGCACAGACGCGATGCGATCTGCCTGCGAAGCCATATTGGGATACGCATCGCCCATGAGCTTGACAAGGTCAGGCACGAGTTTGTGAAAGAACGGTGTTTTCTGACCCAGCAAATAACCGTGGCGAATCGCGCGACGAATGATGCGGCGCTGCACATAGCCACGGCCTTCGTTGCTCGGCACAACGCCGTCGCTCACCAAGAACGAGGTGGCACGGATGTGGTCAGCGATCACGCGCAAGCTCTTGTGGCCCAAATCAGCGCAACCCGTTTCGCGTGAAGCGGCTTTGATGAGGGCATCAAAGATGTCGATCTCATAGTTGCTGTGCACGTGTTGCAAGATGGCAGCCAAGCGCTCCAAGCCCATGCCCGTGTCCACGCAAGGCGCAGGCAAGCGGGTGACCGAGCCATCTTCAGCCATGTCGAACTGCATGAACACGTTGTTCCAAATTTCGATGAAGCGGTCGCCGTCTTCATCGGGGCTACCGGGTGGGCCGCCTGGGATGTGGTCGCCGTGGTCGTAGAAGATTTCAGAGCAAGGACCGCAGGGGCCCGTGTCAGCCATCATCCAAAAGTTGTCGCTCTTGTAGCGGCCGCCTTTG
>CAIODK010000074.1 GCA_903856995.1 uncultured Burkholderiales bacterium | reverse complement strand
GCGAGTGCGAAACGTTCGTCGTTTGCAGTTAGTTTTTTTTCTGCTGTTTTACGAGGATCAGAACCTCGACATGCCCTGCCACGCGTCCGAACCCATGTCGAAACCAGTGCAGCCCCAAGCTTTCTATTTTAGGCCTTTGCCAGCATTTGCAAGAGCTTATTTGGAGAATCAATGTGTAAATCTGCACCCCAGGTGCTGATATCGGTCTTTTCGCCCAAATAACCGTAGCTTGCGGCCACGGTCGGCATGCCCGCAGCACGGCCGGCAACGATGTCGCGCTCATCATCTCCCACGTACAAACACTGCTCTGGCGGCAAGGCCAAACGGCGCGCCGCTTCAAACAATGGCTCAGGGTGGGGTTTGGGGTGAGGGGTGGTGTCGCCACTCACGATGGCGGATGCACTGGCGAACAAGGGGATGGCCTGCGTCAAGGGGTCGGTGAACCGAGCCATTTTGTTGGTTACCACGCCCCAAGGCATTTGGCGATGCTGGATGTGCGCGATCAAATCATGGACGCCGTCAAACACGTAGGTGTGGACGGTCATGGCGGCTTCGTAGTTGGCAAAGAACTCTTCGCGCATGGCCATGTAGTCTTGGTGCTCGGGTGTCATGCCAAACGCCACCTTCAGCATGCCACGCGCACCTGCGCCAGCCAGCGGCCGGTACAGTGCGTAGGGCAGCGAGGGCATGCCACGGTCGATGCGCATTTTGTCGGCAGCTGCGCCCAAGTCGGGGGCGCTGTCAATCAAAGTGCCATCCAAATCAAACAGTACGGCACGGATATTTTTAAGCATCACAGTGGTCTTTGCGTGGCAACCAAATAGTTGACGCTGGTGTCGTTGCTGAGCCAATAGCGGCGTGTGAGCGGGTTGTATTCCATGCCGCGGGTGTGTTGCCAGTCCAACCCAGCCTCGCGGCAATCACGCGCGAGTTCGCTGGGACGGATAAATTTGGCGTATTCGTGCGTTCCGCGGGGCAACAAGTTGAGTACATATTCAGCGCCCACGATGGCAAACAAGAACGACTTGGCGTTGCGATTGAGCGTGGAGAAGAACACATGGCCACCCGGCTTGACCAGCTGCGCACACGCACGCACGATGGAAGCAGGGTCTGGCACGTGTTCCAGCATTTCCATGCAGGTCACGACGTCGAAGCTGGCGGGCTGCTCGATTGCTAAGGCTTCCACCGCGACTTCACGGTATTGAACATGAGGCGTTTGTGCTTCCAACGCGTGTAATTGCGCGACTTTGAGTGACTTGGTGGCCAAATCAATACCCAAGGCCTGCGCACCAGCACGAGCCATGGCGTCAGTCAAGATGCCGCCGCCGCAGCCCACGTCCAACACTTTTTTGCCTTGCAAGGGTGCAATGCCGTTGATCCACTCTAGACGCAGAGGGTTGATTTGATGGAGTGGACGAAATTCACTCTCAGGATCCCACCAGCGGTGAGCGAGGTCTGAAAACTTAGCCAATTCGGCTGGATCGACGTTGGTGTGTGTGGCAGGGTTTTGCATAGCTTGTATTGTCGTTCAAGCAAAAAGAAACCCCGCCGAGGCGGGGTTTGCTTTGAATCAGAGAAGATTACTTGGCACGTGTACCAACAACTTCGATCTCAACGCGGCGGTTCTTAGCGCGACCTTCTTTGGTCACATTGCTAGCCACGGGTTGCTTTTCGCCCTTGCCTTCTGTGTAGATGCGGTTTTTCTCGATGCCTTTAGACACCAAGTAAGCCTTCACAGATTCAGCACGACGCACAGACAATTTTTGGTTGTAAGCGTCAGTACCGATAGAGTCAGTGTGACCCACGGCAATGATGACTTCCAAGTTGATGCCTTTAACTTTACCAACCAAGTCGTCCAACTTAGCTTTGCCGGCTGGCTTCAACACAGATTTGTCGAAGTCAAAGAAGGCATCAGCAGCGTAGGTCACTTTAGAAGCGGCAGCCACTGGAGGAGCAGCAACAGGTACGGCTTTTGGAGCAGCGGCAACAGCGCCATCGCAACCAGGAGCGGCTGTAGCAGGTGTCCAGTTGGCATCGCGCCAGCACAGACCTGTGGAGTTTTTCCACACGTCGCCAGAAGCATTGCGCCAGTTGTCAACGTTTTGAGCCAAGGCAGCAGTTGCCAAAGCAGCGGTAGCAACAAAAGCTGCCAAGTTCTTCAAGTTTTTCATAATTCACCTCTGAGGGATTTATAGGCCGCAGACCACTCTGCGAATTCAGGCAGCCTAGGTGAAGACACCTATGACGCTTATAAAGATTGTGCCATAACTAAAACTGGCTACTTCTTCTAATACCAAGCCGCCACTAATAATCTAGTCGCTTGTTGCTAGCCTGCCACACCTGAATCGACCTTAGAACAGCCTAAAATGTTCGTTTTCCTGCTTTACGGCCTCTTTCATGACCCAGTTCGCCAAAGAAACCTTGCCCATCAGCCTAGAAGAGGAGATGCGTCGCAGTTACCTAGATTACGCCATGAGCGTGATCGTGGGCCGCGCCCTCCCTGATGCGCGCGACGGCTTAAAGCCGGTGCACCGCCGCGTTTTGTTTGCGATGCACGAGCTCAACAACGACTGGAACCGTCCTTATAAGAAGTCAGCGCGTATCGTCGGTGACGTGATTGGTAAATATCACCCGCACGGCGACAGCGCTGTGTACGACACCATCGTTCGTATGGCGCAGGACTTCTCATTGCGCCACATGCTGGTGGACGGCCAAGGTAACTTCGGCTCGGTCGACGGCGACAACGCCGCCGCCATGCGATACACGGAAATCCGCTTATCCAAGATCGCTCACGAGATGTTGAGCGACATCGACAAAGAAACAGTCGATTTCGGACCTAACTACGACGGTTCCGAGAAGGAACCGCTGGTTTTACCCAGCCGCATCCCCAACTTATTAGTCAACGGCTCCTCCGGCATTGCCGTGGGTATGGCGACCAACATTCCTCCTCACAACTTGAATGAAGTGGTGGATGCGTGTCTGCACATGTTGCGCCACCCCGAGGCCACCATCGATGAGTTGATGGAAATCATCCCCGCTCCCGACTTTCCAACTGCCGGCATTATTTACGGCATGAGCGGCGTCAAAGACGGCTACCGCACCGGCCGCGGCCGCGTGGTGATGCGCGCCAAGTGCCACTTTGAAGATATCGACAAAGGGCAACGCCAGTCCATCATCGTGGACGAGTTGCCTTACCAAGTGAACAAGAAGACCTTGCAAGAGCGCATGGCCGAATTGGTTCACGAGAAGAAGATTGAAGACATCAGCCACATTCAAGACGAATCCGACAAGTCGGGCATGCGCTTGGTGATTGAACTCAAGCGCGGTGCCGTGCCTGAAGTGGTGTTAAACAACCTGTACAAACAAACCCAGCTGCAAGACACCTTCGGCATGAATATGGTGGCGTTGATCGACGGCCAACCCAAGCTGTGCAATCTGAAGACCTTGATCCAAGTCTTCTTGCAACATCGCCGCGAAGTGGTCACACGCCGCACCATCTTCACCTTGCGTAAAGCCCGCGAACGCGGTCATGTGCTGGAAGGTTTGGCAGTTGCGTTGGCCAACATTGACGAGTTCATCCGCATCATTCGCAATGCACCTACGCCACCCGTGGCCAAGGCCGAGCTGATGACCAAGTCTTGGGACAGCCAACTGGTGCGCGAGATGCTCACCCGCAGTCGCGCCGATGGTGGCGTGATCAACGCCGACGACTACCGTCCCGATGGTCTAGAAAAAGAATACGGCATGGGCAGCGATGGCCTGTACCGCTTGAGCGACACCCAAGCCCAAGAAATTTTGCAAATGCGCCTGCAACGTTTGACCGGCCTTGAGCAAGACAAGATCGTCAACGAATACAAAGACGTGATGAGCGAGATCGACGACTTGCTCGATATCTTGGCCAAGCCTGAACGCGTATCAACCATCATCAGCGACGAATTGACAGTGGTCAAACAAGAGTTCGGCCAAAGCAAACTCGGCGCACGCCGCAGCGTGATTGAGCACAACGCCCAAGACTTGGGCACTGAAGACCTGATCACGCCCACGGACATGGTGGTCACACTCAGCCACAGCGGCTATATCAAGAGCCAACCTCTGTCAGAGTACCGAGCGCAAAAACGTGGTGGTCGCGGCAAACAAGCCACAGCGACCAAAGAAGACGATTGGGTCGACCAACTCTTCATCGCCAACACGCATGACTACTTGTTGTGCTTCTCCAACCGCGGCCGCTTGTACTGGCTCAAGGTATGGGAAGTGCCCGCAGGCTCACGCGGCTCACGTGGTCGCCCTATCGTCAACATGTTCCCCTTGCAAGAAGGCGAAAAAATCAACGTCGTCTTGGCGCTCACCGGTGAAGCGCGCACTTTCCCAGAAGACCAATTCGTGTTCATGGGCACGTCGATGGGAACCGTGAAGAAAACCTCGCTGGACGAGTTCAACAACCCACGCAAGGGCGGCATCATCGCCGTCAACTTGGACGACGGTGACTTCCTTGTCGGGGCAGCCTTAACCGACGGCAAGCACGACGTGATGTTGTTCAGCGACGGTGGCAAAGCTGTGCGCTTTGACGAAAATGATGTGCGTCCCTTGGGTCGCAGCGCACGCGGTGTGCGCGGCATGATGATCGAAGAAGGTCAAAGCGTCATCGCCATGTTGGTGTCTGAGCAAGAAGATCCAGCAGCTGCGATCGATGAGACTGTGGCTCGCGCCAGTGTGTTGACTGCCACCGAAAACGGTTACGGCAAACGCACCAACATCAGCGAATACACACGCCATGGCCGTGGTACCAAAGGCATGATTGCCATCCAACAATCTGAGCGTAACGGCAAGGTTGTGGCAGCCACCTTGGTGCAAGCCGATGACGAAATCATGCTCATCACAGACACCGGCGTTTTGGTGCGTACCCGCGTGGCTGAAATCCGTGAAATGGGCCGCGCCACGCAAGGCGTGACGTTGATCGGCTTGGATGAAGGTGCCAAGCTCAGTGGCTTGCAACGCATCGTCGAAAACGACGCGGCCATCAATGGCAGCGATGCAGACGTTGACGGCGCTGAAGGTGATGCCGAAGCTCCAACCGAAGGTTAATCCGCGCATGAATCGCCCCTTCAATTTTTCTGCCGGTCCAGCGGCCATGCCGCTGGAGGTTTTGCAGCAAGCGGCTGCAGAAATGACCGACTGGCACGGCAGCGGCATGGGCGTGATGGAGATGAGCCATCGCGGCAAAGAATTCATCAGCATTTACGAACAAACTGAAGCCGACCTGCGCGAGCTACTGGCGCTTCCTACTAACTTCAAAATCTTGTTGATGCAAGGTGGTGGCTTGGCTGAAAACGCCATCGTGCCTCTGAACCTCTCTCGCGGTGAAACCGTCGATGTGGTGGTCACGGGTAGCTGGAGCGAGAAATCGTACAAAGAAGCAGGTAAATACTGCACGCCGCATTTGGCAGCGACGGGCGCACAAGCCCACTTCACCACCCTGCCCGCCCCCGCGCAATGGCAACTCAGCGTCAACGCGCAATACGTGCACATCTGCACCAACGAAACCATTCACGGTGTGGAGTTTCACAAGCTGCCCGACCTCAAGGCACTGGGCTCTGACGCGCCGTTGGTGATTGATTTCTCGTCACACGTGCTTTCGCGTTCGGTGGACTGGTCCAAAGTGGGCGTTGCCTTTGGCGGTGCTCAAAAGAACATTGGACCTGCTGGCGTGACGCTGGTCATCGTGCGCGAAGACTTGCTGGGCCATGCGCTCAAAGTCTGCCCCAGCGCGTTCAACTACAAAACCGTGGCCGACAACGGCTCGATGTACAACACGCCACCCACGTACAGCATTTACATAGCGGGCTTGACCTTCCAATGGCTGAAGCGCCAAAAAGAAGGTGAGCTCTATGGCGTCGCCGCGATGGAGCAACGCAACATCGCCAAAGCCAAGCTGTTGTATGACTTTTTAGACAACTCCAGCTTCTACAGCAACAAGGTCGCCCACGACTGCCGCTCGCGCATGAATGTGCCTTTCTTCTTGGCCGACGAATCACGCAACGATGCCTTCTTGGCTGGCGCAAAAGCCGCGGGACTGTTGCAACTCAAAGGCCACAAATCGGTTGGCGGCATGCGCGCCAGCATTTACAACGCCATGCCCATCGAAGGCGTGCAAGCGCTGGTGAGCTACCTGCAAGCGTTTGAAAAATCATCATGAGCCAAACCCCTATTCAGTCTGACGCACTCGCTTCTTTGCGTGTACAAATTGATGCCCTTGACAAACAACTGCTGCAGTTGGTGAATGATCGCGCCAAAGTTGCAGAACTTGTCGGTGAAATCAAGCGCGCAGAAGGTTCGCCTTTTTTCCGCCCCGACCGCGTGGCCCAAGTGATCGACAAAATCACCCAAGCCAATCCTGGTCCGCTGAAGAACGAGCACATTGCGTCCATCTGGCGCGAAATCATGTCGGCTTGTTTGGCGCTCGAAGCCCCACAACGCGTGGCGGTGCTTGGACCACAAGGCACTTTCTGCGAGCAAGCAGCGATTGAGTTTTTTGGCAGCGCTGCCAACCTGATTTATTGCGCCAACTTCGACGAAGTCTTCCACGCCACCGCTGCGGGCACCGCCCAATACGGCGTGGTGGGCATGGAAAACTCCACCGAAGGCGTGGTAGCCCGCTCGCTCGATTTGTTTTTGCGTTCACCCGTGCATGTGGTGGGTGAGGTGAGTTTGCTGGTGCGCCACAACCTGATGCGCCAAAGCAACTCAGAT
>CAIODK010000073.1 GCA_903856995.1 uncultured Burkholderiales bacterium | reverse complement strand
TAGTTCGGCGCTTCTTTGGTGATTTGCACGTCATGGACGTGGCTCTCACGGATGCCCGCTGTGGTGATTTCCACGAATTCAGCTTCATTTTGCATGGCTTCAATCGTGGCGCAACCGCAGTAACCCATGCTGGCACGCAAGCCACCAGCCATTTGGTAAATGATGGACACGACCGAGCCTTTGTAGGGCACACGGCCTTCAATACCTTCGGGAACCAGCTTGTCTGCGTTGGGGTTGCCCGTGCTGGACTCTTGGAAGTAACGGTCTGCGCTGCCCTGTTGCATCGCGCCGATGGAGCCCATGCCACGGTAGCTTTTATAGCTACGGCCTTGGAACAGCACGATTTCGCCTGGTGCCTCTTCGGTGCCCGCAAACATCCCACCCATCATCACCGTGCCAGCGCCTGCGGCAATGGCTTTGGCGATGTCGCCGCTGTAGCGAATACCGCCGTCAGCAATGAGTGGCACGCCGGTCCCTTTGAGGGCCGTGGCCACGCTGTCCACCGCCATGATTTGTGGCACGCCAACGCCCGCCACGATGCGGGTGGTACAGATCGAGCCTGGACCGATACCCACTTTCACACCATCCGCACCCGCTGCAACCAAGGCCAACGCGGCAGCGCCAGTGGCGATGTTGCCGCCAATGACCTCAATGTGCGGGTAGTTTTTCTTGACCCAACGCACGCGCTCAATCACGCCGTGGCTGTGGCCGTGCGCCGTGTCCACCACGATGGCGTCCACACCTGCGCGGGACAGAGCATCCACACGCTCTTCTGTACCTTCACCCACACCCACGGCTGCGCCGACGCGCAGTTTGCCAGCGGCATCGCGAGCGGCATTGGGGAAGTTGAGTTGCTTGGTGATGTCTTTGACGGTGATCAGGCCCTTGAGCTCAAACGCGTCGTTGATCACGAGCAATCGCTCGAGCTTATGTTTGTTGAGCAGGTGCTTGGCTTGTTCGGGTGTGGTGCCTTCTGGCACCGTGATCAAGCGCTCACGCGGCGTCATGATTTCGCTGACCTTTTGGTCGTAACGGGTCTCGAACCGCAAATCACGGCCCGTGACAATGCCCACCACTTGGCGGCCGTCGCACACGGGAAAGCCTGATACACCCAGCTCATCCGACAGTGCCATCACTTGGCGCACGGTGGTGTCGGGGGTGATGACGACCGGGTCACGCAACACGCCCGATTCGTAGCGCTTTACCTTGGCCACTTGGGCCGCTTGCTCCTGCGCGGTGAGGTTTTTGTGCACGATGCCAATGCCGCCCTCTTGCGCAATGGCAATGGCCAAACGCGCTTCCGTCACCGTGTCCATGGCAGCAGAGACCAGGGGCAGGTTTAACCGGATGTTGCGGGTGAATTGGGTCGCGAGGGAAGCGTCCTTGGGTAGGACTTGGGAGAAGGCTGGCACCAACAACACGTCGTCGAAGGTGAGGGCTTTGCCGATAAGGCGCATGGTGATGGCTCCAAAAACAGCATTTTACGCAGCCTTTTGAGTCCAGTTGTATACAGCGCCCTGCCCCTTACATAACTTCACACAGCTCAGGCAAAATTTCATCAACGACAATGCCTCCGCCCTTTCACACACTCATTTTGAGGTGACCTGCTTGCTACGCCTGAACACTAAGACTATTGCCATCGCCTTGCTGGGCTTGGCTGCTGCATCATTAAGCATGGCGCAATCTGCCCCGCAAACATTAAATCTTTCGGAGTTGGAAGAGCTGATGTTCAGCCAGAGCAAAGCGCTGCGCGGTGCTACGGATGCTGTCCGTGCTGCAGGAGCCGCCGTGGATACGGCTCGTACCTTCCCCAACCCTGAAGTTGAGGTGATGAATGGGACGCGCACACCTCGCCCTAATTCGGTAGGCACCGGCAATTACGCTGGCACATTGAAAACCATCAGTGTGACGCAAGAGCTCGACATGCCATGGCACCGCTTCCCTCGGGTGGATGGAGCCATGGCGGGTTACAGCGCCGCACAAGCCAACGAGCAATCTTTTCGTTCAGACATGCGCGCACAACTGCGCATGCGCTATTACGACTTGATTCGTCGCCAAGCCGAGGAACGTGCCACCGCTGACGACGCCAAAGCCGCCCAAGCCATGCGCAAACGCATAGAACTGCGCGTGCAAACGGGTGAAGACGCACGCTTCGAGTTGGTCAAAGCCGATGCCGACATGCTGAACGCGCAAAAACTGGCCGAATCGGCCGCATTGCGCATTCGTCAGTCCCGCGGCGCTTTGCGTGCCATGGTGGGACCAGAATTGCCCGAAGCGTTTGCCGTTGCAGATCTTCCACACAAGTTCGCACCCCCTCCTCCGTTTGAGCAAGTACGCACCGAAGTGCTGACCAACAACCCCGAGTTATTGCGCACACGCGCAGAGCGCCAACAATTTGACCGCAAACTGAGCGAAGAAAAAGCACTGCGCTTTCCAAAGATCGCTTTGCGTGCCGACCAAGACCTCGATCCAGACTACCGCAGCAAACGCGTTGGCGTGGCCATGAGCTTGCCTTTGTGGGATTGGCGCGGTGGCCCTGTGGGTGAAGCAGTAGCCAAGCTCTCACAGTCTGACAATGAGTTGGCTTACCAAGAGTTCTCGTTGATTCAATCCCTTGAAGCGGCTTATCAGCAATACAACATTGCCAACGCTCAAGCCGTTGCATTGGATGGCGGCCTTGTGCGCCAAGCCGCTGATGCTGTTCGCATTGTTGAATTGGGCTACAAAGCGGGTGAGAAAAGTTTCCTCGAAGTGCTGGACGCCCAACGCGTGTACCGCGCGGCACGCAACGAGCTAATCACGGCTCAGTTCGAACTCGCAGGTGCATGGACTGAGATTGAGCGCATCCGCGCCATTGCCCGCTGAAGCACCGGCTTTAAGACCGCTTGGCCAGCGGCAAATTTAGCAACAAATTTTG
>CAIODK010000072.1 GCA_903856995.1 uncultured Burkholderiales bacterium | reverse complement strand
TCACCGGTGGTGCGCGCCAGCGACAGGCCCAACACATGGTCGCCAAACGACCCCACGGCGTGGTGGTTTTTACCGTGCACATCGTTGGCAATCGCACCGCCCACGGTGATGAGCTGCGTGCCGGGGGTGACCGAAAGCATCCAGCCACGCGGCACAAACAGGCGTTGAATGTCGCGCAACAACACGCCGGCTTCACACACCAAGCGGCCTGTGGCTTCGTCAAACGCGATGAATTTGTTCAGTCCTGTGGTGTGCCACAGGTGGCCATTCGGGTTGAGGCACACGTCACCATAGCTGCGGCCATTGCCGTGAGCGATGCCCGGCTGGTGCGCTGCCAACACGGGCGACACCGCCGTGCGGTCGGCCAACACATGCACCTCATGCAAGTCGTTCGACAAACGGCCCCAAGCACTGACCGGCTTCACACCAACTCCTGCTTGAACACAAAGCGCTTGTCGAGGTGGTACTTGATGTACGAGCCCAAGGTCAGGCCAATCGCGCCGCCCAAGTAACGCATGGCGTTGGTACCGAAGAGGTGGTGGAACGCAAACTCCACCCCCCAAAAAATAGCGGTGGTGAACACACCCATGAAGCCGTAGAGGATGAACAAGCGCGTGTCGTGTCCGAGGTTGTCTGCCTTGAAACCAAACACGTGTTTTTTCTCGAGCACGTACTTGATGGGAAAGCCCATCGCCGTGCCCGCCAGCACCGACAGCGCAACCGCATACGCGCCGCTGTACGCCCACATGGACACCGCTTGCGTGCCAATGTTGGCCGCAGTGGCCAAAGCCGATACCAAGGCATAGACCAAGGCGATGCGAGCGGCTGACTTCATGACAGCACGCGCGCCAAGGCCAACACCGCGACCATGAACACGCCCACACCCCAACTGACTTTGTCTTTCAGTGCAAACACGATCGGGTCGTCGTGCATGCGGCCACGGTGCGCGATCAGCCACGCGCGCGAAATCCAAAACAACATGACAGGACACGCCAGCCAAATGACTTGTGGCGTGGCGTACAAATGCGCAGCCTGCCCGTCTTGGATATACAACGCCAACACCAGCACAGCGATGAAGCCGGCGCTGCCGCCCAAGCTCGACACCAACTCTAAATCTTCAGCCTCGTAGCCGCGACCACGCAACGCACCGGTCTTACCCGCGTCACGCGCCACCTTGAGCTCGCTGTAACGCTTGATGAGCGCGAGGCTCAAAAAGATGAACATGGAAAACAATAGCAACCAAAACGACATGGCCACATCAATCGCCGCAGCACCCGCGATGATGCGCAGGGTGTAGAGCGCCGCCAAGGTCAGCACATCCACCACCGCCAGTTGTTTGAGGTGCAGCGAATACGCCACCGTCAACACAAAATAAATGCCAAGGCTGACCGAAAACAACACCGGCATGAAGAACACCGACAGCGTAGCGGCCACCAGCAACAACACGGGCCAAGCCACCCAACCGGTGATCAGGCTCAGCGCGCCCGACGCAAACGGGCGGTTGCGCTTGCGTGTGTGGTGGCGATCGTCTTGCACGTCCACCAAGTCATTCAGCAAATACACGCTCGACGCCGTCAGGCTGAACACCACAAACGCCATCAAAGCCAACACATCGCGTTGCGCATCGGCATATTGGTGGGCCGCCATGAGCGGCACAAACACCAACAGGTTTTTCATCCACTGGTGCAAGCGCATGGCTTTGAGCATGGCCATCAAAGAGGACGGCATGCCACTGTCAAACACGCGGCCCACTTGGCCTTGCGCCTGCGCGCGGGCCAGCAAGGCAGCGGGCGCATCCACCACATGGGCGGTGTGCGCTTGGGCCCACACCTTCAAATCGGGCCAATCGTTGCCCACGTAGTCGTAGCCGCCGTTGCCAAAGCGCGCCACCAGCGCATCCGTTTTGGCGGTGGCTTTGAGGTTGGTGTCCCCCTCGGTGGCGAGGACTTCGTCAAACAGATTCAGATGTTGTGCGACTTGCTCAGCCAACACACGGTGGCTGGCCGTGGCCAGCACCAAGCGGCGGCCGCTTTGCTTTTCAGCACGCAACCAATCCAGCACCTCGGCGTTGTAGGGCAAGGCCGATGCATCGAGCTGCACGCGTTGCGCCAGCTCGGTTTTCAGGACGGTCTTGCCGCGCAGCAACCACAGCAAAGGCTTGAAAAACTGCAACGGGTGCTGAATCAAAAACTGGCTGGCACTCTCCACCAACAGGTCGGTGCGAATCAGCGTGCCGTCCAAGTCGACCACCAAGGGACGTAATTCACTTGTTGAAATATCATTCATTGCGCGCAATTATCGTCTTCATCGAGATGCCAGCCCAATCGATTAAACATTGAAAATATAACGACGTACGTTATGATATCAATGATGATAAATCGCCAATCCGAATCCATCTTGCGGGAAAAACTCACGCATACACCGGCTGTGGTGCTTCTGGGCCCGCGCCAAGTGGGTAAAACCACGCTCGCCAAAACATTGGCTGCAAGTTGGCCCAATGGTGCTATTTACTTAGACCTTGAACGCCCCGCAGATCGTCTGCGCCTTGAAGATGCAGACGCTTACCTGCGCGCGCAGGGCGACAAGCTCATCATCTTGGACGAGATTCATCGTGCGCCCGGGTTGTTTGAAATACTTCGCGGCATCATTGACGAACGCCGCAGCGCAGGTCAACGCGCAGGTCAGTTTTTATTGCTCGGCTCTGCCGCATTGGAGTTAATGAAGCAATCCAGCGAAACCTTGGCGGGGCGTATCGCCTATTTAGAAATCAGCCCCTTGGATTTGGAAGAGGCTCAAAGCGTTGACATCGACAGCAACACCTTATGGCTACGCGGTGGTTTTCCTGACAGCTTGTTGGCAGCCAATCACAAACGTAGCTTGGACTGGCGGCGTGATTT
Organism: uncultured Burkholderiales bacterium; assembly: GCA_903856995.1. Classification (GTDB taxonomy): domain Bacteria; phylum Pseudomonadota; class Gammaproteobacteria; order Burkholderiales; family Burkholderiaceae_C; genus Limnohabitans. The sequence goes on along the minus strand of CAIODK010000072.1, from coordinate 10,948 downwards.
CATTCGCAGTTACCTAGAACGCGATGTCCCCATGTTCGCACCGCGATTGCCTGCCGAGACCATCGGTCGTCTCTGGACCATGCTGGCTCACCAACAAGGCGGCTTGCTCAACCAAGCTCGTCTGGCGGGAAGTTTGGGCGTCAGCAACCCAGCCATCGATCGCTACATTGACCTGCTGGTCGATTTGCAGCTGCTGCGTCGCTTGCGTCCATGGAGTGGCAATGTGGGGAAACGCTTGGTGAAATCGCCCAAAGTCTATGTGCGCGATAGCGGCGTGCTGCACGCACTGCTAGAACTCGAGAGCTTGGATGACGTACTCGGTCATCCCGTGTGTGGCGGTAGCTATGAGGGCTACTGCATCGAAAACTTGTTAATTGCAGCAGGCGCGCGGCGCGTGCCTTATTTCTATCGAACCCACAGCGGTGCAGAGATTGATTTGCTTTTTGAAAAAGGCGGCAAACCAGAAATCGCCATCGAAATCAAACGATCTACAGCCCCCCAGCTAGACAAAGGTTTTGGCATCGCCTGCGACGAACTGGGGATCCAACATCGCTTTGTGGTGTACCCGGGCGACGCGCAATTTGCATTACGCCATGGTGCGCAAGCCATTGGGCTTGCAACACTCATGGCGCAACTCAAAGAGATGGCTTAGGCCTTAAACGCCACCACCTTTTGGTGCTGCTCACCAAGGCCTTCAATGCCCAGTGACATCGTGTCACCGCGCTTCAAGAACACCGGCGCTGGTTTGCCGTCTTTCTTGACGCCCATGCCCACACCGGGAGGTGTGCCCGTGGTGATCACGTCACCCGGCTGCAAGGTCATGAACTGGCTCACATAGCTCACCAACTTGGCCACGCCAAAAATCATGGTCTTGGTGCTGCCGTCTTGCATGCGCACGCCGTTGTGGTCGAGCCACATGTGCAGCTTTTGCGGGTTCGGCACGTCGTCACGTGTCACCAACCAAGGACCGATGGGGCCGAAGGTGTCGCAACCCTTGCCCTTGTCCCATGTGCCGCCACGCTCCAACTGATATTCGCGCTCGCTCACATCGTTGATCAGGCAGTAACCGGCCACATGGCTGATCGCATCTTTTTGTGACACATAACGTGCCTCGGTCCCGATGACGATGCCGAGCTCGACCTCCCAGTCAGACTTGACCGAGCCCTTAGGCAACATCACATCGTCGTTGGGGCCTTGGATGCAGCTGGTCGCCTTGGTGAACACGATGGGCTCTTTAGGAATGGGCATGCCCGACTCGGCTGCATGGTCAGCGTAGTTCAAGCCAATGGCGATGAACTTACCCACATGACTGATGGGGCAACCCATGCGAGGCTTGCCTTTGACCAAGGGCAATTTGTCTGTGTTGAGCTTGGCCAACTTGGCCAACGCTTTGTCGCCGAGCTGATCCGGCGAGATGTCTTTGATCACTGCACTCAAGTCGCGCAGTTTGCCTGCGGCGTCAATCAGACCGGGTTTTTCTTTGCCGGGGTTGCCATATCGAACCAGTTTCATGGATTGCCTTTCGGGTTAAATGTGCCTACATTATGGTATGACGATTGCCCTCTAACCCCCCGTAAAGTCCCTGATGTCACACACCATTGCCGCCGCTGATCTTGAACACCACATCACCCAACTGTTTATTGCCGCAGGCAGTTGCAGCGCCGAGGCCCAGCAAGTCGCCAGCAATCTGGTGATGGCCAACTTGAGCGGCCATGACTCCCACGGCGTGGGCATGGCGCCACGCTACATCGATGCAGTGCTCGAAAAAAACTTGGTCCCCAACACCCACATCGCGGTCCGCGTGGACAGCGGCATGTTGCTGGGGCTCGACGGCCAAAAAGGCTTTGGGCAAAGCGTGGGCGTGCAAGCCATGGACCTCGCCTTTGAGCGTGTGGCGCAACACGGCGCGTGCATCATGTCGCTGTCCCATGCCCACCACCTTGGGCGTATTGGCCACTTTGCCGAGATGGCTGTGGCGCGTGGGTGGGTGTCGCTGCATTTTGTGAATGTGATGTCACGCCCCGTGGTCGCCCCTTGGCACGGCGGGGACGGGCGCTTCGGCACCAACCCCTGCTGTATCGGCATCCCTGTGGGCATGGGCGACAACGCCCAAGAACCCTTTGTGCTCGACTTTGCCACCAGCCGCGTGGCCCAAGGCAAGATGCGCGTGGCACACAACGAAGGCAAGCAAGTCGCCCCCGGCACCCTGATCGATGAACTCGGCCATCCCACCAACACCCCCGGCGTGGTGGTGGTGCCGCAAAGCAATGGCAAATATGGCGCGCTCATGCCTTTTGGTGAGTACAAAGGCTTTGGCTTGGCTGTCGCCTGCGAACTCCTGGGCGGCGCACTCAGCGGAGGCGGCACCTGGCACCGTGAAGCCGATGGCACGCGTGCCGTCTACAACGGCATGCTCAGCATCATCATCGACCCCAAAGCCTTGGGGACGCAAATGAGCTTTGCGCAAGAGACCTTGGCGTTCATTGACTGGCTGCGCCAAAGCCCCGCCACCGAGGGCAGCGACGGCGTGCAACTGGCTGGTGAACCCGAGCGCGCAGCGCGTCTGGCACGCAAAAAAAATGGCATCGTGGTCGACGATGCCACTTGGCAAGAAATCAAAGATGCCGGCGCAAAAGTGGGGCTGAGGTTTTAATTTTTAAATCAGCAAGGCCAGCGACGCCTCTAAGTGGTCCAACGGTGAGCGCTTAAAGCCCGACCGCGCAAAGCGCTGCAAACTGCCCAGCACAAACGCCACCAACGCGGCAGCGCGCACCTGTGCGTCGGCGGTGGGTGAGGCCGACTTGTTGGCCTCTGCCGCCGCACGCAACACTTGCCGCAGGGACGACTCAATCCGGTCAAACAACTGGTTCATGCGCTGGTGCAAGCGCTCGTTCTCAAACACCAAGGCGTCGCCCACCATGACGCGGGTCATGCCGGGGTTCTTCTCGCCAAACTGCAGCAGCACCGTCACCATGCGGGCCGCCTTGTGTGCGCCGTCGCCTTCGCGTTCGGCGATTTGGTTGATCAGGCTGAACACGCTGTGTTCGATGAAATCAATCAAGCCTTCAAACATCTGTGCCTTGCTGGCGAAGTGGCGGTAGAGGGCCGCTTCGCTGACCCCGAGCTTGGCGGCCAACAGGGCCGTGGTCACACGCTCGGTGCCCGACTGCTCCAACATCGCGGCCAGCGTTTGCAGAATTTGCTCGCGTCGTTGACCCGGTTTCATCCGTTGACGCTTTGGCGCGTCGTCATCAGGCAAGGCGGTGTCGGACATGGCTTTGAAGAAAAGTTAGTGCGAACGAATCATCGTGCCGAAGGCCTGCTCGGTCAAGACCTCCAGCAACATCGCGTGTGGCACGCGGCCGTCGATGATGTGCACCGCGTTCACGCCACTCTTGGCGGCGTCCAGCGCGCCTGCGATCTTGGGAATCATGCCGCCGCTGATGGTGCCGTCGGCAATCAGCTCGTCAATGCGCCGGGGCGTCAGCTCGGTCAGCAGTTCGCCTTGCTTGTCGAGCACGCCACGGATGTTGGTGAGCATCAACAGCTTTTCAGCCGCCAGCACCGTGGCCAGCTTGGCCGCCACCACATCGGCGTTGATGTTGTAGCTCTCGTTGTTTTCGCCAAACCCAATCGGACTAACCACAGGAATGAAGGCATCGTCTTGCAAGGCCTTCACCACACTCGGGTCGATGCTGACGATGTCGCCCACTTGGCCCACGTCGTACTCTTTGCTCGGGTCTTTGCTGTCGTGCACGGTGAGCTTCTTGGCCCGAATCATGGCGCCGTCGCGGCCCGTCAAACCCACAGCTTTGCCACCGGCTTGGTTGCTCAGGCCCACGATGTCTTGCTGCACCTCGCCGGCCAACACCCACTCCACCACTTCCATGGTTTCGGCGTCGGTCACGCGCATGCCTTCGATGAACTCACCCTTCTTGCCCAACCGTTGCAGCAAGCCCTCAATCTGCGGGCCACCGCCGTGAACCACCACGGGGTTCATCCCCACGAGCTTGAGCAACACCACGTCTTCGGCAAAGGCTTTTTGCAACGCGGGGTCGGTCATGGCGTTGCCGCCGTATTTGATGACCAAGGTCTTGCCGTGAAACTTGCGGATGTAGGGCAGGGCCTGGGCCAAGATATCGGCGGGAGAAAAATCGCTCATGTGTGCAACTCCGTGTGGTGCTTACTCTGCGTTAACTTTATTCTGCGTGTTCGACCGTGGGGCTGTGTGCCGCCTGCGGGCCCAACACCAACTCGCGCACCATCTCGCGCAACAGCTTTTTCTCTTGGAAGCTCAAGGCGCGCTCCAGCAAACGACGCACGCCCAGCAACAGCTGACGGTCCACCTCTTGCGGGATGCCGCGTGTGTTTTGCAACTCTTCGCGCAGCTCTTCACGCAAGTCTTCGGGTTCGTCGGCCCACCACGTGTTGATGACGGTGTTGAGCTGCTCACGCAACTGCTCGGGGTCAATCGCAGGCACCGCGTGCATCGACGTGGCGTGGCGTGAACCGCCTTCGCGCGACGCTTGCACACCCAACACCACGCGTTGGTCCGCTTGCGACAGCAAACGCGCCCAACCTGGATCTTCGCGATTGAGCTGCGTCATGTTGCGCGAGGCTTCGTCGGCCAACAAATGCACCGACACGCCGTGCAGCTGAGCCTCGTCGATCAGGCTGATCAGTCGCTCGTCGTCGCTGCCCACCAACAGGTGGTCGCAGGCGCCGCGCTCGGCCAACAGCTTCAAGTCAGCGCCCAAGGTGCGCAGCATCGACAAGCCGCCGTCTTGGCTGTGCGGCAACACGGCGCGGCTGATTTGCCCGCCAATCGCTTGGTCGTCCGGTGTATCGCTGTACCAATAGATGCGACGCAGGTTCATCTCCAAACCGTTGTGGGCCAGCGCACTGCTGAGCAGTTGGTGCAACTGGGGGCGCACATGGTCTTGTGCGGTGTCGGTTTGGCCCTGCAACCAAGCCAAAAAACGAGCGTCAATCAGGGCAATGCATGATTCAGCGCCGGACTGTGCGCTTGCGTGAGATGAGTGTGTGCGTTTCATGAAAGTACTAAAAAGGTAAAAAGATAGGAATCGCTTGCGAGCGCACTAACAATGCGCGCCCGAAAGCTAGATTTATTTTAGGGCCGAGACCGCATGTCTGCAGGGGATAATCGCATAACTTCACAAATTCTCCCGGCATGACACATCCCATTTTGATCACCGGCGGTACGGGCTTCATCGGCTCGCACACCGTCGTCGCCTTGGCCGCTGCCGGTCAACCCGTGGTGATTTTGGACAATTTGTGCAACTCCAGCCCCAAAGTGCTGGACCGCCTAGCCAAGCTGGGCGCCAGCCCCCTTGAGTTTGTGCAGGCCGACATCCGTGACGCGGCGGCCCTTGACGCCCTATTTGCCCGCTACCAGTTCGCAGGCGTCATCCACTTCGCGGGCCTCAAGGCCGTAGGCGAATCTGTGGCCCAGCCCCTGCGCTACCTTGAGAACAACGTCAGCGGCACCATCAACCTGCTTCAAGCCATGGACCGTGCCAACGTGCGCCGCATTGTGTTTAGCTCATCGGCCACCGTGTACGGCGACCCCGTGAGCGTGCCCATCCCAGAGACCGCAGCCCTCACCGCCACCAACCCCTATGGCCGCACCAAGCTGATGTGCGAAGACGCGCTGCGCGAGCTGCATGCGGCTGACCCACGTTGGTCCATTGCCATCCTGCGCTACTTCAACCCCGTGGGCGCGCACGAAAGCGGCTTGTTGGGCGAGGCCCCCAACGGCATCCCCAACAACCTCATGCCCTACATCACGCAAGTGGCCTTGGGCCAACGCGCGCACTTGCAAATTTTTGGCAACGACTACGACACCCCCGACGGCACTGGCGTGCGCGACTACCTGCACGTGAGCGACTTGGCCGCCGGCCATCTGGCCGCCCTGCGCGCACTGAACGAGCCCAAGCTGTTGACCGTCAACCTCGGCACAGGCCGTGGCGTGAGCGTGCAAGACATGGTGGACACCTTTGCCCGCGTCAACGGCGTACCCATCCCCCACCAAGTCGTGCCGCGCCGCCCAGGCGATGTGGCCCAGTGCTTAGCCGACCCACGACAGGCCAAAGCCTTGCTCAACTGGGAAACTCAATTTGACCTAGACCGCATGTGCGCCGACGCATGGCGCTGGCAGTCCATGAACCCACAAGGTTTTGACACCCCCCTATGAAAAACCTAGACGACGGCACGCTGTCCCTGTTTGACGACTTCCCACCCGCACCCGAGCCCCCAGTCGCGGCACCTAAAAAGCCTCGCAGCAAACGCAAGGTCGCCGAGCCCAAGATTGAACCCGTCGCCGACCCAAGCGTGAACGTCGTCACCACCCTGCACATGGCGGGCTTGGTCGACCCCCAACGCCGCCGCAACAGCCCGTGGGCAGGGCTAGACCTCAGCGACTTACAAGCCGCCGCCAAAGTACCGCATGTGATGCTCGTCATCACCAAAGGCGAGGCCGGTGGCGCGCAGTCGCACGTGCTGGCCTTGTGCCAAGCGTTGCAAGCGCGCGTCAAGTTCACCGTGGTGATTGGTGGCCCAGTTGACGCGTCGGTGCTGGGGCGTGAGCTCACCGCGCTGGGCATCACCGTCTGCCCCATGCCCGACATGGTCGAGTCGCTCAACCCGTTCAAGCTCTGGCCTGCTGTGCAACAGCTCGTTAACTTGATTGCAGCCAATCCGCCAGATCTGATTCATGCGCACAGCGCAATTGCTGGACTCGCTGCACGTGTGGCTTGCCGCACGACAGCACGTCCCGTCATCTATACCGTTCATGGATTTGGCTTTAAACAAGAAATCCCTTGGATCAGGCGCACGGTCGCACTCCTCGCGGAACGCGCGTTGGCTTATTACACGACGCAGATGATCTGCGTCTCCAAATACGAACGTGAATTAGCCTACAACTTGCCGATTGATCAACGTCGCGTTGAAGTCATCGCAAACGGTATTGCGCAGTTACCAACAATCGATCCATCCAAAGACATCAGTGACGAAACTCCGCAGTTGACGAACAACGCGCCGTTGCCACGACTAATCATGGTGGCGCGTTTCAAGAGTCCTAAACGTCATGACTTGTTGCTGCAAGCTTTGGCCAAGGTACGCAACACTTTAGGCAAAGAATTAACAGTCACCCTTGCTGGCGACGGCCCATTACGCGCTCAACACCAAGCCTTAGCCAAAGAGCTCAATCTCAAAAACATCACTTGGACAGGCGATGTATCCGACGTCTCCGAAAGATTAACGCAGCACGAAGTGTTCGTGCTGTTGTCAGACCACGAAGGAATGCCGATCACCATTCTCGAGGCCATGCGCGCAGGCTTATGTATCTTGGCGAGCAACTTGCCAGGCGTTCGCGAGCAAATCATCCCCAACCAAGAAGGCTTATTGGTTGCCAACACACCTGAAGCCGTGGCCGAACAACTTCTGCGTTTGGTGCACGAACCCTACTTGCGTAAGCGCTTAGGTCGTGCAGCTCGGGAGTGCTTCGAGAGCACATTCACCTCGGAGAAAATGTCCGAGCAGGTCATGTCTGTTTATCAAAAATGCTTGCGTGAGGATGGCGCGTTATCACGCCCATAAGCTCCCAACGAAAATGTCATTGGATCCCCGCTGGTGTCGGCCACAGTACGCCGCCGCGACGCCTTGCAAAGCTGGGCCTTGTGGGGCGTGTGGATGTTGCTGCCCAGTCTGATGGCCGCGCAGTTGCTTGAAGACGCAGGGCTGATGACCTACCAATTTGGCGAGACCCTCTGGTGGTGCGCGCTTCCCTACGCCGTGGCCACGCACCTGCTGATGCGCGCCTCGCACCTCCCAGTGGCCGAGCGCAGTGGCGTGTTGTGGGTGTCCACCACCGCACCGTTTGTGTTCACGCCGCTGGGCTTTGCCTTGTTGCAACAACCTTATTCACGCGCGGCCGTGGTGTGGGCCTATGCCGCCACCACGCTGTGGCTGTGGTGGGGCTATCGCCGCCACGTCAAGCACCGCGCCTTGCGCCTCGTGCACATGGACGCCAACGTGCCCGCGCAACTGGCCGCGTGCCTGAGCCCCAACACCCTCGACACGCAAGCGGTCGACCTCATCGCGTGGAACGCCCACGCCGACACGCCCCTGCCCGCCTGTGACGGGGTGGTGCTCGACCGCCATGTGCGCAGCACCGACGAGCGCACGCGCTTGTTGGGCGAGCTCAAGATGCAACACCTGCGTCTCTACAGCGTCGAGGCCGTGGCCGAGCTCACCAGCGGCCGCAAGATGCTGCCCACCGCCGCCGACACGCTGTGGGAGATCGACAACGACCCCGGCTACGACCGCGTCAAACGCCTGCTCGATGCCGTGACCGTCATCGCCTTTGCGCCACTGTGGTTGCCACTCGCCGCAGGCGTAGCGCTGGCCGTGCGGTTTGACTCCAAAGGCCCCGCCCTGTATTCGCAGCCCCGCGTGGGCCGCGACGGCCACGTGTTCACGCTGTGGAAGTTCCGCAGCATGGTGCACGGCCTACAGGCACCGGGCGTGCACTTTGCACAGGCCGATGACCCACGCATCACACGGGTGGGCCGCTTGTTGCGCCGCACCCGCTTGGACGAGTTGCCGCAACTCCTCAACGTGCTGATGGGCCACATGAGCCTGATTGGCCCGCGCCCCGAACAAACCGCGTTTGTGCGCGACTTTGCTGCCACCATCCCCAGCTACCCCTACCGCCACTTGGTGCGCCCAGGCCTGACCGGCTGGGCCCAAGTGCAACAAGGCTACGCCGACAGCGCCGACGCCACCCGCATCAAGCTCAGCTACGACCTGTACTACGTCGCCCACTACTCGCTCGCGCTCGACTTGTTGATCGCGGCCAAGACCGTCAAAACCGTGTGCACCGGTTTCGGCGCACGCTGAAGATGACGACACGCCGCATCCTGTTGCTCGAAGAGTCCACGTGGGGCGGCGTGCACACCATGACGCGCACGCTGGCCGACGCCCTGACCGCCCAAGGCTGGCAAGTCACCGCACTGGCGTGGCGGCAAACCGCGTGGACCACTTTGGTCAACGCAGCCAAATGCCACGACGTGATCGTGGCCACCCACAACTTCGGCCCCACCTATTGCGGCGCAGCGCTCAAGGCCATCACCGGCAAGCCCTTGGTCTGCTGGGTGCACGGCCCCTTGCTTGATGTCTTGAACGAGGCCGGCACATCGGCGCTCAAAAAGCTGTGGCTCAAACTGCTCTACCAACGCGTCACCCAGTTTGTGTGCGTGTCGCGCACCACGCAAGACGCGTTGCTCAACGTCATCCAACTCGGCAAGCTGCAGACCTGCACCGTCGTGCCCAACGGCATTGCACCGATGGCCGATGGCCAAACCATCCACGTGCACGCAGGCCATGGCGGCACAGGCGTCCCGCCACTGCTGCTGGGTTATGTGGGCCGCTTGTCAGCCGAGAAGCGCCCGCACCTGCTGCTCGACACTCTGCGCTTTTTGCCCGACGAGGCACAGCTAGGCATCGTCGGCGAGGGGCCCATGCACCGCAAGATGATTCACGCGGGCATGGACCTGATGTACCAAGGCCGTGTGCACTTCCTAGGCAAACACCCCAGCGGTGCCAGCCTGTACAAGCCGTGGCACATGACGCTGCTCACCTCACGCTACGAGGGCTGCCCCATGACGGCGCTCGAGTCGCTGGCCTGCGGCGTGCCCTGCGTGTCGCTGCCCATCCCCGCCATGCGCGAGCTGTATGACCTCGACGCACCCTACCTGTTGGCCCGTGGCGATGCCCCCGTAGCCTTGGCCGAAGCCGTCATGACCGTGCGGAGCCTGCCCGAACAACAAGTGCGCGACGACATGGCCCGCATCGTGGCACGTCACCACATCGATGGCTTTGTGCAGCGCTGGCAAGAGGTGTTGGGCGCCACACGATTGAGCTGAATTTGTTTGACTTTTTTGAACAAAATCATATACTTACACCAAATAAATCCAAAGGTGGAAAAACCTAACCTAGCCATGAACATCACCGACCGCATCAGGCGTTCCATTCGGAACCGTGCCGAACTCGTGTTTCGGCCTGCGGACTTCATGCCGTTTGGCAGCGAGGCATCGGTCAAGCGCGCACTAAAGGATCTCACCGATTTAGGTGTGCTGGTTCGACTGGGTGTGGGCATTTATGCCAAGGCTAAACCCAGCATCATTTCTGGCAAGCCAATTCCTATTCTCCCCATTGAGGTGCTTGGCCCGCAGGCCTTGACCAAACTCGGCATACGCCTGAAAGCATCTATCCAAACGACCGAGTACAACTCTGGCCGCAGCACACAGATACCTACGGGACTCGTTGTAAACATTGGCAAACAACGTATCAGCCGAAAAATTGGGTTCAATGGCAAGTTTCTACAGTACGAACACGCATGAGAGCGCGTGACGCTCATTGAACGACCACCAATTGCTTCATAGTCAATGAATCTTCCAACGCGCTTATAACGTTGCCACGCTTCGCCCCAAACTGCAACTCGAACTAACCATTCGCGCACCCGTTCTAACGATAGAAACGACATCGTTGGTAAGAGATGCTGGGCACGGCATGACTTGACACCTCATTTATTGGGTGTACATTAATTACATGGAATTTGAGTTTGACGATGCGAAACGCGACAAAACTTTAGCTGAGCGTGGACTGGACTTTTCCCGCGCTGTTGAGGTCTTTGCTGGTGTCCATTTGACTGAACAGGACTCAAGGCAGGGTTACACAGAAGACCGTTTCATCACAGTAGGTCATTTAGAGGGGCGCTTGGTTGTCTTGGTCTGGACCCCACGCGACGAGGTACGCCGCATTATCAGCATGAGGAAAGCAAATGAACGCGAAAAAGCCTTCTACATCCACTACTTGGACTGATCCCGACGATGCGCCGGAATTGACGGAAGCATTTTTTAAGAGCGCC
>CAIODK010000071.1 GCA_903856995.1 uncultured Burkholderiales bacterium | reverse complement strand
TGCTTCAAAAAATACCGACACTTTGGTGGAGGTAAGCGGGATCGAACCGCTGACCTCTTGCATGCCATGCAAGCGCTCTCCCAGCTGAGCTATACCCCCATTGGGTGTCGAGAGCGATAGTATAGCTAATTTTTTAGCGTTTCGTCAAACGCGCCAAAACTTTTTCTTTGCCGCACAGCCAAAGCACCGCGTCGACAGATGGTGTTTGGGGCGTACCCATGACCAACACGCGCACAGGCATTGCAAGTTGAGGCATCTTCAAACCCTGCTCTGCGAGCACCTCTTTAAATGCAGCACTCACGTTCGCGATGGTCCAATCAGTCACCGCATTGAGCTTGGTGGCCAAGGCATCTAAAGCGGGCAAGACAGCAGGCGTGATGTGTTTGGCAACATCTTCAACTTGCGGACTCACGTCGTTGTAAAACGTTGTCGCCCAATCGGCCAAGACCAACAAGGTGTCACAGCGATCTTTGAACAAACCACAAATGGCAGGGAGCCGGTCATCGGATGTGATGCCGCGTTTGGCCAACACAGCTTGAATCATCGGTGCGAGCGCATCGTCAGCCATGGCCTTCAAGTGCTGGGCATTCACCCACTTGAGTTTGGCTTCGTCAAACTGTGCAGCACTGCGACCAAGGTGGTCTAAATTGAACCACTCTAAGAACTGTGCGCGACTGAAGATTTCGTCATCGCCGTGGCTCCAACCCAGGCGCGCCAAATAGTTCACCATCGCGTCAGGCAAGTAGCCTTCGTCGCGGTATTGGGTGACGGCTTTGGCACCGCTGCGCTTGCTCATCTTCTCGCCTTGCTCATTGAGAACTGTGGGCAAGTGCGCGTACACGGGCTGTTCTTTGCCGAGTGCTTTGAAGATATTGATTTGACGGGGCGTATTGTTCACATGGTCATCACCACGGATGACGTGTGTGATGGCCATATCAATGTCGTCCACCACCACACAAAAGTTGTAGGTGGGCGTGCCATCGGGCCGTGCGATCACCAAGTCGTCCAGCTCGTCGTTGCTGATTTCGATACGCCCTTTGACCTTATCTTCCCAAACGACTGACCCACCTTGGGGGTTCTTAAAGCGCAGCACAGGCTTCACGCCTTCTGGAATAGGGGGCAACGTTTTGCCTGGCTCTGGTCGCCATGTGCCGTTGTAGCGTGGCTTTTCTTTATTGGCCATTTGCGTTTCACGCAGGGCGTCCAACTCTTCCATGCTCATGTAGCAGGCATAGACATGCCCTGACGCTTTCAGCTCTTCTAGCACGGCTTTGTAACGGTCCATGCGTTGCATTTGATAGAACGGGCCTTCGTCATGGTCGAGGCCCAACCACGCCATGCCTTCGATGATGACGTCTACCGAAGCTTGGTTAGAACGGTCCAAGTCGGTGTCTTCAATGCGCAAGATGAAGTCGCCGCCCATGGTGCGTGCAAACGCCCATGGATACAAAGCTGATCGAATATTGCCTAAGTGAATGAAACCTGTGGGGGATGGGGCAAAACGGGTGCGGATTTTGGTCATGCGGAAATTGAAATCAAAGGGTGTCAAGGCCACGCGACAGGTCGGCCTTCAAGTCGTCCAGATGTTCGAGGCCCACGGCCACACGAATCAGGTGTTGTTGGATGCCTGCC
>CAIODK010000070.1 GCA_903856995.1 uncultured Burkholderiales bacterium | reverse complement strand
CTCAGTTGCGGCGCAAATGCTTGAGACCCTTTTGCGAATCTCTCTAGCAATAGTGTTTGCGCTGTTTTATGCAGTCTGAATTCAGCTACTCGACATCTGCGTTCTTGCCCAGCCGTTGTGCGCGCCTGTGTCGCTTTGTGCAAGGCGACAGAATCGAGCAAGGCTTCAATGCCTTCGTCTTTGTATGCACTGACAGCGATGACGGGGATCGCCCAATCACGACGTGGCCCCGTCAGTGTTCCAAGGGTCAGCATTTGCTTCAAATCCGTGAGCGTGCGTAACGCGTCGTCACGGTCACATTTGCTCACCACATGGATGTCTGCAATCTCCAGAACCCCCGCCTTGATGGCTTGTATTTCGTCGCCCAGTCCTGGCGCGGACACCACCACGGTTGTGTCCGACGCATGTGCGACCTCGACCTCGTCCTGTCCCACCCCTACCGTCTCCAGAATGATGGTCTGATAGCCGGCGACATCCAGAATATCCACCGCATCTAAGGCCGCTCTTGCCATGCCCCCAGTTGCCCCATGGGTTGCCATGCTCCGAATGAAAACGCCCGGGTCATTGGCCAATTCGGTCATGCGAATTCGATCGCCAAGAATGGCACCGCCTGAATAGGGGCTCGACGGGTCTATGGCCACAATGCCTACTTTCTCACCTCGCTCCCGAAGCACTTGGGCCAGCTTCGCGACCAGGGTTGATTTACCACTCCCCGGCACGCCTGTTAACCCAATCACATGAGCCCGCCCCGCTCGACGATAGATTTCAGCCAGTGCAGGGCGCGCCTCTTCCACGCCGGCCTCTGCTCTAGAAATCAACCGGCCTAGTGCCCAAGGATTTCCCTGCTCGATTTGCTCAATCAAATTTAAGGATGGAATATAGGCCATGCAAACTCAAGCACTTGTTTGCAATTTTTCGTTCATTGAGCGAAAAACTTCTCGGTCATCAATGACACGACGCGCTTTAAAGTCGGTGCGTGGAATTGAATTGGGCTCAACCAGTTCAACTTTTGCGCGGACGCCTAATACTGTCATCAATCGATGCGCTGCTTCTGCTCGGAATCGCTCTAAGGCCACGTCCCCTGCATTGTGGATGTGTTGATTGGGTTCAATGCGTAAGATCAATTCATCCATCGCTGCGTCACGTGTGATGACGATTCTGTGCTCACCGCCATAACTCGACAGCTGGTTCAGTGCTGCGTCAATTTCGCTTGGATAAATATTCTCTCCACGCACCGTGAACATGTCATCAATCCGTCCAAATATTCCTTGCGGCAAATTCGGATACGTGCGGCCACACCCCGTCTCTTCGTTTGTCCACAGGGTGAGGTCGCCAGAGATCAACCGAATCATGGGCTGGCTAGTTCTCTCCAGATGGGTATAGATGGGTGTTCCGCGTTCTCCATAAGGCACCCGTCTATGGGTCTCTGGATCACAGACCTCGGTGTAGACAATGTCTTGCCAACAGAGCATGCCGTTACCACTTTGCGCCGTGCCCGCGACATTCATGAATGGCGTCATTTCCGCCATAGAGCCGCAGTCATAGACCTTGGCACCATATATCTCTTCTATGCGATCTTTCACACCCGGCACAGAGCCTCCTGGCTCGCCAGAGAAAAACAAGCAACGTAAACCGAAATCTCTCGGATTTAGTTTTTCCTCTCGCGCCACTTCAGCCAAGTGAATGGCATAGCTTGGTGTTCCGTAAAACGCCGCGGGCTTCATCAATTGAAGCCAATGCGCCAGGCGCGTACTCATGCCCGGAGCGCCTGCACCGAATGGGAATGCTTTGGCACGCAAGCGTTCTGCTCCTGCCATCGCCCCCCAACTGCCCATATACAGACTAAACACTGCGGCGATACAAATGATGTCCCCCGGTCGCAAGCCCATCGCCCACATGATTCGCGCATGCGCGTTAGCGACGGCACGCCAATCGTCCCGTCCAATTCCAAATACGGTAGGTCTACCCGTCGTGCCGCTGGTGCCGTGTATGTGAAATATTTCTGAATCTGGCACGCACAGGTAGTCACCAAACGGCGGATGTGCGGTTTGTGAGGCGCGAAGATCCGCCTTTGTGACGACTGGCACACGGGTTTCAAAATCTTCTAATGTTTTGAGATGACTCGGGTGAAACCCAGCCTCCTCCCATTTGCGACGATAAAAAGGAGACAGATCCCACGCATACTGACAGACCTGCTTCAAGCGCTCAAGAATCGCCAGCTCGCGCTTTGCAGCGGGCATCGTCTCGCGCTCGGGAAACCAATAGCGACTGTCCGAGGGCGGCAAGTAGTCTTCGCTATATGAAACCGGAAATGACCACTCTTCCATCTTTATCTCCTCGGATTTTTAACGTGCACCACGCTCAGCCACTAAGCGACGTATCGAGTCAATAATTTCTTGGGGTGGCGTATCTTGCAAAAGTACTTTTTTAACCCCCATCTTTTGTATCGCCTCCACGTCCTCTTCTGGCATCACCCCACCGGCAATCACAATCAAATCATGGGCCCCTTTTTCTTCCAGCATGCGAAAGATTTTGGGGAATACCGTCAGCTGAACGCCTGACAGCAAACTCACGCCCAGGACATCGACGTCCTCCTGAATGGCGGTGTTCACCACCTCATCAGCTGTTCGATGCAGTCCTGAATAAATCACGTCCATCCCTGCATCGCGAAGTGTGCGGGCGACGACCTTGACCCCGCGATCATGGCCATCAAGGCCTACTTTGGCGAGAAGAACTCGAATTGGGGGGTGATCCATAGTGAAACTCGCCTGTTTTGGTTGGGAATTTAATGATGTAATCCATCACACTGAATTTATGGTATTCCGTATTCCGTATTCATTAATAGTGGTTTTCCCTGAACGGGCACAATTCAAACAAATCATGAATATCCAATCTTTGAAGCCGCAAATGACCTTGGTCGAGCAGGCGTACGAACGCATCCTCGATGCGATCTGCGACGGGGAATTGGCCCCCGGACAACGCATCACGCAATACGAGCTGGCAGAGAGCTTGAGCGTGTCACGTCAACCCGTGATGACGGCGCTTGGCCAACTCAAGCAACAAGGCTTCGTGATTGAGCATGGACGCAGAGGCTTGCAAGTGGCGCAGGTTGACAAGGCTCGGTTTGATGCAATTTATGAATTTCGTTCCGCACTGGAGCCGTTGGCGGCATCGTTGGCTGCCTTGCGCGCCACCGACGAACAAATCGCTTGCGGGCGGGCATTGATCAAAGCGGGCCGAGATGCTGTCGCGGCGGGTGATCCGAAGTCGGTGTTGCTGGCAGACGTTGCTTTTCACTCGTGGATCTATGAAACAAGTGGCAACAATTTAATTGTTGAATCAATGCAAACACATTGGCAACATCTCAGAAGAGCGATGGGTGAAGTGCTCCGGCGAAGCGAGG
>CAIODK010000069.1 GCA_903856995.1 uncultured Burkholderiales bacterium | reverse complement strand
TTTGACGGTGAGTTTGAAGATCGCATTCAAAGTGTGAGCCAACGCTTTGCTGAACAGGCACGCAGCTTTCATGCGCGCGAGAAGGTCTGAGAAAACATGGCGCATTTACTCATCATTGAGTTGCCAGGCGGCAACGACACGGACATCATTCAAGCGGCGATCGACAGAGGTGACAGCTTCACATTCCTCACCGCCGATTTGCCGCTGTACCAACAACAACCCCCCGTGCACGCGCTGCTGCAACACGCACGCGCTTGCATTGAAGTGCCAAACTTCGACATGCGCGAGGTTGAGTTCAGCGTACTCGCCGCACACCATGCTGCGCCATTTGATGCGCTGCTTTGCCTGCTCGACATACGGTTGATTGAAGCGGCTAAGCTGGCACAGCGTCTGGGGCTGAAGTACCTCAACCCCACTTCGGCCCAATTGCTGCGCGACAAGTTCAGTGTGCGCACACGTTTGCAAAAGTGCGGGATTGACCAACCCTTGTTTACCTTGGCCACATCCAACGAAGAACTCAAAGCTGCAGTGACGCAGATAGGCTTACCTGTGTTGATCAAGCCATCCGATGGGTATGGTTCGCAAAACATCGTGAAGTTGAAATTTGAAGAAGACTTGGCCCCATGGATGTCCCCGCTCGAAGACATGCTGCCCTCATGCGCCGACTATGGCTTGGGAGTTAAAGCCAACGACCGTTTATTGGTCGAGGAATACATGGAGGGCATCGTCATCGGCTGCGACACCTTCACGCAAAACGGTCAACATACCCTGCTGGGCGTGAACGAAAAACTCTTTTTTGAACCGCCATCGTTCGCCATCCGCGGCGGTTGCTTCACGCCAAACCATGGCCAATTTGCAGCCATTGAAAGCTATGTGTTTGCGTTGCTTGATGCAGTAGATTTTGATTGGGGTGCATCACACGTCGAGTTGATGCTGCACGCGAACGGTTTAAGCTTGATTGAAATCAACCCACGCTTAGTGGGTGCCAAAATTCCGCGACTCATCAACTTGGCTTGCAAAAGGTCGATTCACTCGGACTTGATTGATCTACATCTCAACCGAGTCATCCCCCCTTTTTCAGAAACCTCCGAGATCGCTGTCACAAGGTGGTTGGTGGCCGATCAAACGGCCCACTTGGCCAATGTTGAATTGCCCACCAGCGATGATCCGCGCATTGGGTGTGTAGAGATTTTAAAACTTGCCGGTGACCCTGTACGTCCGCCCATGGAAAACGCAGACCGTATTGGCTATGTGATGAGCTGCGCAGCCACACAGCAGGAAGCAGACGAACTGGCAGATGCGTTCATCTGCCAATCAGTGGTCTCGTATTTATAAGGATCTGCCCATCATTTTAAAAGTTAACGGTAAAAACATCGTTGCCGTGGTGAGGCGGATTTTGGTGATTCTCTTTCCTGATCACAGCGACCCATTCTGGGACAACAAAGCTATCAGGCAATAGCGAAAGCAATTCGTAACAGCGATTGGCATCCCTGTCATCACTCACCAATATTTTTATTTCTTTTTTTCGAAAACCGACTTTCTCTTTGAATCGGATGCGCAAGTGTTGGGTCAAGTCGAGCTCATTCTCACCCTCCAACCAAGCGACGGAATCTATATCGTTCCACAAAAAAACATCCTCAATATTGACTCTGGCCCCGTACAGCTGTGGCACATAGCTCCACATAATTTGAATGCCACTTTTTGAAATACGCAGGTGATGCAAAATCATCAAATCACTGACGAGCGCCCTGGTCATCACGACAGCGCCGCCAATCAAGGCAGTGAGCGATACGATGCGTATGCTTTCAAAATTACCAAAAAACAAATAAGGACTGCGAGCGTTTAAAAAATAGAAGCTTCCACCCGCCATGATGAGAAGAAGTCCGGAAGTTATTAACCAAAGTCGTGGTCGTGGTCGTGCGACCAGTCCAGGCTTGTATTTGCCTTCCTCACGAAACGCGTTCGATTTGGTATTCATATAACAAACATCCAAAAAGTTGGGTCCATCGGTGATGAACACCTTCCGAGAGATTAGCCATGCGCATTCATGGCGCTAATCCTTGAGCTTCTGAGCGTATTCAGCGTAGACACGTGAGGTGATGAGAATTATTTCAATCTTTTTATCGTCAATGTTGCCAATGATCTTGGCTGGATTACCGCCCCAAACATAGCCACCAGAAAGTTTTTGGCCTTCTGCCGTGACACAACCTGCCGCAACAAACGTGTTGTCTGGGATCTCTGTGCCGGTCGAAATCAGACTGCCCATTCCGACCAAGCAACGTGCACCCACGCTGCAGTCTTCAAGCGTGACATTGTGTCCAATCGTTGTATCAGCGCCAAGTGTGATGCCCATGGATTGCGCGATCAAGATTGAATTGTCTTGCACGTTACAGCGTTCACCTATCGAAATTGGTGCGTGTTGGGCGTCCAGCTGGCAGCCAAACCAAACACTCGATGAAGCTTCTAAGCGCACATCACCCAACAGCCCAGCGGTTTTTGCAATGAACGCTGAATCAGCACACGTCGCGGCGATGGGTCTGCAAAGCCACTCCGTCTTGGCCTTGAGGTTTCGCTCATACAGCTCATTCGCGCGTGACTGATATTCAAGCGGGGTCAGTCGCCGCACAGGTTTCGCAGGGCGGCCCGCATACAGCATGCCACCTTCGAGTTCGCTACGGGGGTACACAATACTTCCAGCGGCAAT
Organism: uncultured Burkholderiales bacterium; assembly: GCA_903856995.1. Lineage (GTDB taxonomy): Bacteria > Pseudomonadota > Gammaproteobacteria > Burkholderiales > Burkholderiaceae_C > Limnohabitans. The sequence goes on along the minus strand of CAIODK010000069.1, from coordinate 4,067 downwards.
CACGGCTCCATCGCCGACAGAAGCCCCATCCAGAATGACCGCACCTTCTTCCACAAGCACGTCGTTTCCTAAATGACAGGCATGCACAACCGCACCCGCACCGACACGCACACGATGACCCATCACGGTCGGATACCGTTCGTGCGAAATGTGTACGGTCGCGCCGCGACCCAGTTGGAAGTCATCACCGGCCGTCACATAGTGACCATCGGCTCGGATGACGCTGCCAGCCCCAAGCCATGCGCGATGACCTAGCGTGACACGACCCACGACAGCATGTCCTGGTAATGCCGCGATGGGCGTAGAAGCGAATTGAGGAGAAACACCCTCGTATGGAATCAAGTTGACGGTATGTGTTGACAGCATGGTTGAATTTCGCACTTATTCTTTGTTACGCCATTGCCGCTCAGCCGCATTCCATGCAGCCAAAGCTTGCAAATCAGGGACCCAAGCCAAGCCAGTTCGCGCATCTGATGACATGGGCTCTTCGCTCACCTGCACATCTAACAAAGCAGGTTGTCCAGAACGCATGGCCGCAAGCGCCCTTTGCAGTGAACCCGCAAGTTGCGCGGGGTCCTCAACGCGCTCCCCAAACGCGCCCAAGGAACGCGCCATGCCGGCGTAATCAGAGCGCCGCAGCTGGGTGCCAACCACTCTACCATGAGTCATTGATTGGTCATGCACCTCGATCTGCCAAGCGCCATTGTTGGCAACGATGATCAGGACGGGGACATGGTGGCGAACCGCTGTGTCAATCTCCATCGCATTGAAACCAAATGCCCCGTCCCCGGTGAGCACCGCCACCGTCTGCTCAGGTAGAGCGAGCGATGCACCAATACCAAATGGCGTGCCTACCCCGATGCAGCCAAAAGAACCAGGGTCGAGGTAGGTGCGGCATGACATACCGACTCTGGCAAATGAAAGAAAATCGCCGCCATCGGCAACGATCACGGCATCATTGCCGATGGCCCTCTGTACTTCGTGCAGGAGCCGATTCGGATGCATGCGTCCATCTTTACCCGGGCTAGCTTTGGCCATCCCAGACTTAAGACGTTCGACACGGTCCGCATGCCCACGTTGCAGTCGTTCGCGCCACGATGCATCGCATGCAGGCAGGTGCGTAGAACATGCAACAGAGAGGGCTTTGAGCGCGACACGCGGCGTTGCGAATATCTCGACATCACCGCGTCTGTTGTCTCTTAATTCTGTTGCGGTATCAGCGATACGAATCCATCGTGCATGACCAAACACCGCCGGTGATCCATAGCCCAACTGAAAATCAAGTTTGCGACCGATCGTGATAATCAGATCTGCTTCCCCCATGGCGGCACTGCGCATTGCCGAAACCAGCGCAGGATGCCCGTCTGGCACCACCCCCTTGCATTCACCCGTATCAAGATAAAGAACCTCGGTAGTGTTTAAGAACTCGACCAACTCAGGCCCTGCCAAACGGGCACCGCGCCCCCCAATGACCAAGGGTCTTTTCGCGGCTTGGATGAGCTTCACGGCGCGGCCCAGCGTCTCTGCGTCTACCGCAATTTCTGTACGCGCTTTGGGCATGAGATGTTCAAGCAATTGCACAGCGTGCGACACCCTCGCCCTCAGCACATCGGTCGGAAAGTCAAGAAACACGGGGCCAGGCTCTCCACCGGCATCCCCATAAGCGAAGGCAAACGCTTGGTCTAGCGCTGGCGGCACTTGGTCGGGTTCGAACACAGTTCTGGCAAATCGCGTGATCGGCTCCACCAACTTGGTGTGCGCAATGTCCTGCAGTGCGCCTCTGTGCAGCTGTGGCACCGGCGCTATTCCCGAAATCACCACTACCGGCGCTCTCGCGATGTGGGCGTTGGCAATCCCCGTCATCGCATTCGTGACGCCAGGGCCGGCGGTGACAAGAGCGACGCCCGGTTTACCGCTCAACTCACTATATGCATGGGCCATGTAGACGGCCGCACGCTCGTCCCGCACATCCACGATTGAAATGCCCTCGGCATCAAGACGCATCCAGATGGGCATGATATGCCCGCCACACAAACCAAACACCCGATCTACACCACGCAATTTGAGCATTCGGGCAAGCACACCCGCAACGCAGTCAGGGCCAATGGGTGGCGGCGTCGTCACGGCTTTCCCGTCACCGGTGATGTCGCGTGGTCAGAACACAGGCGTCTCACGGTAGGTGCCCCACAACACTCTGAGCTTTTCGACAATATCACCCATCGTTGCACCATTTTTAACGAGCTCAATGGTGATCGGCATGATGTTTTTTGTTTCGTCTTTTGCGACGTCTAACAGTTGGTTGAGCAGCGCTTGCAGCTTCGCTTCATCGCGTTCTGCACGCACACGTCGCGTACGTGAGATCTGTCGATCGGCTGTGGTTTTGTCATAGGGGTGCACTTCGAGATCGCGAAAATTCTCACTCTCAACATAGCAATTCACACCAATCACTGGCTTTTCGCCAGACTGTTTTCGAAGCGCGGTCTCATACGCAAAATCTGAAATCTGTTTTTGAAACCAGCCTTGCTCAATCATCTTGATCGTGCCGCCACGTTCCTCAACTTCTTTCAATATCTCAAAAATCTTTTCTTCGTATTCGGTCGTCAAGGCCTCGACATAGTAGCTACCCCCCAATGGATCAATGACCTGAGTGACGTTTGTTTCCTCAGCAATGATCTGCTGTGTACGCAAAGCCATTTTCATCGCGTCTTCCGTTGGGATGGCGAAGGCCTCGTCATACCCATTGGTATGAAGCGATTGCGTGCCACCCAAAACGGCAGACAACGCTTGCAAGGTCGTACGCACAATATTGATTTTGTGTTGAGGCCTGGTCAACGTTGCTGCCGCTGTTTGGCAGTGGAATCGCAAACGCATGGATTCAGGATTTTTCGCGCCAAAGCGCTCTTTCATGATCTTGGCGTAACACCTGCGTAGTGCGCGAAACTTGGCAACCTCTTCAAAGAAGTCAGCCTGCGACACAAAAAAGAAGGCCAGACGAGGCGCAAACTCATCGACATGAAGACCCGTCTTAGTCACCTCTTCCACGTAGGTGATCAAGTTGGCCAACGTGAAGGCCGCTTCTTGCAGTGGGGATGATCCTGCTTCTGAAATGTGATAGCCAGAGATGTTGATTGGGTTGTATCGTTTGAGGTTCTTTGCTGAATAGGTAATGATGTCGCGCACGATCCGAACTGACGGCGCAATCGGATAGATGTATTCCTTTTGCGCAATATATTCTTTCAAAATATCAGCTTGCACGGTACCCGAGAGTTTGTTCAGGTCATACCCCCGCTTCTCAGCCAAGGCCACATACATCGCCAGCAGAATCCACGCGGTGGGATTGATCGTCAGCGAGACCGAGATGTTTTCGAGATCAATGTCTGCCAGCAGCGCTTCCATGTCTGCCATGGTGTCGATGGCAACACCTTCGCGGCCCACCTCACCATCGCTCATGGGATGGTCGGAGTCATAGCCCATCAACGTTGGCATATCAAAGTCGGTCGAGATGCCTGTCTGCCCCTGACCGATCAGGTACTTGAAGCGCTTGTTCGTGTCTTCTCCCGTGCCAAAACCAGCGATCTGTCGCATCGTCCAATTTCGACTGCGATACATGGTCGGATAAGGCCCACGTGTGAACGGGTAACGACCGGGCAGGCCTATGTCTTCCAGTGGCGTTTGAGCAATGTCTGCGGCTGTGTATGTCCGCTGGACGGGGATGTCTCCGATGGAGTGAAACTGCTCCTTGCGCTCAGGTTGTTTGCGCAAGAAGGCCGCAACCTCGTTCTCTTCCCAGTCCTGACGTTGTGCCTGAAGGTCATTGAGTTTTTTTGGATCAAGCCAGGTCATTTCTATACTCCTTGCGGATTGTGAGTGAAATCAGTTGTTGTGCTGCTGCATACGGATCATTGACACGTGTCGCAAGTGAGGTGCTCAGTTGCGGCGCAAATGCTTGAGACCCTTTTGCGAATCTCTCTAGCAATAGTGTTTGCGCTGTTTTATGCAGTCTGAATTCAGCTACTCGACATCTGCGTTCTTGCCCAGCCGTTGTGCGCGCCTGTGTCGCTTTGTGC
>CAIODK010000068.1 GCA_903856995.1 uncultured Burkholderiales bacterium | reverse complement strand
AACAACACGCTGTCGTCGCCGGTAGCCAACACCCGCGTCCAAAATGGCATGACTTGTGTGAAGCCGCGTGCGCCCGCACTGCTGACGGCGAACTTACGAAAACCACTTTCAACTTGGATGAGACCCAATACCAAATCAGGCGCCAAGCCTGCGCGCTGGCTTTCGTACCAAACGGTTTGCAGAAACTCACGACGAAGTTGGGGGCTGGCTAACTCGTGCGCCAGCACATCGGGCGTGCCGTTGGGCGTCGCGGCTGCGAGGGCCAAATTTGGCAGTGTGGTGCTTGCTTTGCGCCGTTGCAGCTGCCTTTCTAAACGGGCCTCGGTCTGCGTCAACCAATGCTGAAATAGGTTCGCGGCCTTTGGGTCAGCATGAACCAAGATGGGGGGGCCGGACTGAAGCACCGCCGCACTGAGTGCGGTGCGAACAGAGTCCACCAAGGGTTCTTCGCGTTGGTTGCCCGCATAGGTAGCAACACTGAGGAACCCCGCAACCAAAAGCGACCCCAAACGGGGCCACTTTGTAGCTTGGGGCACGTGGTGAGCCCGAGGCATCACAAACCCAGTTTGGCCTTCAGGTGGACCAATACATCAGCCCCTGCCACTTTGGTGGACTCGGCATCGCGGCGGTGTTGGTACTCGACATGGCCTTCTTTGAGACCACGGTCGCCGATGGTGACGCGGTGTGGCACACCAATGAGCTCCCAATCAGCAAACATTGCGCCGGGGCGTTCGCCACGGTCGTCCAAGATCACATCCACACCCAAGGCCAACAACTCTTCGTAGAGTTTGAAAGCAGCGGCTTTCACGTCTTCGCTGCGGTCCATGTTGACAGGGCAAACCACCACGGTGAACGGGGCAATGGCATCGGGCCAAATGATGCCGCGCTCGTCGTGGTTTTGCTCAATGGCGGCAGCGGGCAAGCGGGTCACGCCAATGCCGTAGCAACCCATTTCCATGAATTGGGGTTTGCCGTTCACGTCCAAGAAGGTCGCGTTCATGGCTTGGCTGTATTTGGTGCCGAGGTAGAACACATGGCCCACTTCGATGCCACGCTCAATGGCGAGCACGCCTTGGCCGTCAGGGGATGCATCGCCCGCGACGACGTTGCGGATGTCGGTCACCAAATCGGGTTCGGCCACATCGCGGCCAAAGTTGACGCCGGTCATGTGAAAGTCGACTTCATTGGCGCCGCAAATCCAATCGGCCATGACGGCTACATCACGGTCAGCCACGATTTTCAGAGGTTGCTTCAAGTTGACGGGGCCGAGGTAGCCCGGCTTGCAGCCGAAGTGGTCTTCAATCTCAGCCAAGGTGGCAAAACGGAAGCCGCCTTCAAAGCCGGGCAGCTTGCCGACCTTGACTTCGTTCATCTCATGATCGCCACGCAAGAGCAACAGCCACACGTGTGACTTGACGATCTCGCCCTTGTCGTTGAGCGCGTCGGTGGCCAACACCAAAGATTTGACGGTGGTATTCAACGGCACGTTCAACAAAGCAGCCACGTCTTCGCAGGTGCTTTTGCCGGGGGTGGCAGTTTTGCTCAACGCGTGTGCTGCTACACCGCGAGCCTGTGTGGGGGCCAAGGCTTCTGCCTTTTCTAGATTGGCCGCGTAGCTGCTGGTAGGGCAATAGACGATGGCGTCTTCGCCCGTGGCGGCAATCACTTGAAACTCTTCGCTCAAGTCGCCACCGATGGCACCGCTGTCGGCAGCCACGGCTCGGTAGGTCAAACCAAAACGGTCAAAAATTTTGCGGTAGGCATCAGCCATGACTTGGTAGCTTTGTTTGGCCGAGACTTGGTCTCGGTCAAAGCTGTACGCGTCTTTCATGATGAATTCGCGGCCGCGCATCAAGCCAAAGCGAGGGCGACGTTCGTCACGGAATTTGGTTTGAATTTGATAAAAGTTCTTAGGCAGTTGTTTGTAGCTGCGAATTTCTTGGCGGGCGATGTCGGTCACCACTTCTTCGCTGGTGGGTTGCACCACGAAGTCACGGCCATGGCGGTCTTTGATACGCAACAACTCTGGGCCCATTTTGTCAAAGCGGCCAGTCTCTTGCCAAAGCTCAGCCGGTTGCACCACGGGCATGGAGAGCTCAATCGCGCCGGCTTTGTTCATTTCTTCGCGCACGATGGCTTCGACTTTGCGAATCACGCGCAAGCCCATGGGCATGTAGTTGTAGATGCCTGCGCCGAGCTTTTTGATCAAGCCCGCACGCATCATCAGTTTGTGGCTGACCACTTCGGCATCAGCAGGGGCGTCTTTGAGAGTGGAAATGAGAAACTGGGAGGCTTTCATGCGGTCAATCGGGTCGTCAATTAAGGGGGGATTAGGGCTAGTTCTGAGTGAAGTCCTGCAGCTCTGTGCATAATCGACTCAGTTTAAAAATTTGAGGTTTGATTATGCTTGACCGAGAAGGGTTCAGACCCAACGTCGGCATCATCTTGCTCAACCAGAAAAATCAGGTTTTTTGGGGCAAACGCATCCGCACCCACAGCTGGCAGTTCCCACAGGGCGGCATTGATCGAGGAGAGACTCCCGAACAAGCCATGATCCGCGAACTGCATGAAGAAGTGGGGCTCACCCAAGAGCATGTGCGTATCGTCGCCCGAACCCGTGATTGGTTGCGCTATGAGGTGCCAGACCGGTTCATCCGCCGCGATGCACGCGGTTTTTACAAAGGCCAAAAGCAAATTTGGTTCTTGTTGCAAATGGTCGCGCCCGACCATCATTTGAATTTGCGCGCCACAGACCATCCAGAGTTCGACGCTTGGCGTTGGAACGATTACTGGGTGCCGCTGGATTTGGTGGTGGAGTTCAAGCGCGGGGTGTACGAAATGGCGCTGACTGAGTTGTCACGCTTTTTGCCACGCCACGACAACCGTCACAACATTTTCCGTGGGCCTCAGCACCCACAAGTAGGCATGCCGCTCGCAAAACAATTCGGCATGTCAACAGCGATGGAGTTACCCCCCGGGGCGACGTTTGAACCAGACCCGCAAACGGCTTTGCGTCAACGCGACCACACTTAAGAATACCTAGCCCTGCGAGGGGCTGGGTGGCTGCTTTACTTCGTGAGCACCATGTTGTCGCGATGCACCATCTCAGGCTCAGCGGCGAAACCTAACAGTTGCAACATATCGCCCGAGGGTTTACGACACAACAACCGGGCTTCCGCAGCGGCGTAGTTGGCTAAGCCACGGGCGACTTCTAGGCCTTGGCCATCCACGATGGCGATTACCTCTCCGCGGGAGAAATCACCGACAACACCGGTCATGCCAATCGGCAACAGGCTTGAACCGTCGGCCTTGAGTTTGTGAACAGCACCCGCGTCAATCGTGACTGAGCCTCGCAATTGCAAATGATCAGCCATCCACTGTTTACGGGCTTGCTGCTTTTGCGTTT
>CAIODK010000067.1 GCA_903856995.1 uncultured Burkholderiales bacterium | reverse complement strand
TGTGTTCTCTTGTTGATCAGATGCTGGTTTTCCTAAATATTTTTTCCACAAACGTGAACGTGTTGATTGAAAGGCGAGGTGGCCGCGCAGGGTGTCTGGGGGACGCATGCGCTCAACATAAATTTCTGTGGTGATGCCCTCGACAGTGCGTGTGGCCCGTCTCGAGCCTATTTGGCTGATGACAACCATGGGCATCACCAGCTCAAGCTGGAAGGAGGCCACCAGCCAAGCGCCCCCGATGAGTGTGGATTTTTCGATATTCATACGCTAATTATGCGTATAAATAGATTTTTTGCGTCGAAACGATTTTTTATTTTGATTTTTGCGTCTAAATGATTTTTTACCAGCCTCAGAATGACGGGGTGAATGCAGACGCTGTGAGTTCGATATCAGCTTTGGGGATACCAACTTTTTTTGCCGTTTCGCGCCAATTGCTGGTTACCTCCAATACTTCGTCAATCGTTTGCTTTGCTTGCACGCTGGTTAAGCCATAAAACTCAGCAGTGCTTAAGACGGTATTTAGACTTGGGCGGTTATCTGTGTCGTCGATGTTCAACACGTGTTCTGATTTGTCGATGTTTGGGTTCACATCAAATGCAGGCGCAAGTCGCCAACCCGTTGAAGCCAAGACAAAGCCATGATTGCGAAGGTGATCGTCTCGGTTGCCGACAGCGACGTTGAACGCAACTCTGCGAAATAGCTGAGCCAGGTCTGCTGCTGTGCTGATTCCATCGCCTTGAGCGCGCAAAAAATGCGCGAGTTCGAGGTAGCTGCTGCCTTCGCTTTGCTCTTTTCTAAGCAATGTCATGGCAGATGCATAAAACTTTCGCAGGCCATTGACGCGGTCAAATCTCTGAACACAAAAGGTGTGAAAGTCACTGTTAAGGCGTATCAATTTGGCCGCTGGCACTTCAATGCCTGCTTGTTTTGCCAAGGTATGAGTGATAAATTCCCAAGCGCCTGCATCGCGGTCATCGTTGCGGGCCGGAAACTTTCCGATCCAAAGTGAACCATCTGCTTCTGTGAAGTTGGCTTTAGGCCTAGCGCCGCCCAAAGAGGCGCCAGGCGCGACCAACACGGCTAACCACTGGCGCAATGCATCAAGATCGTCAATGCGATGGTTGCTGAGTTGATAGGCCACTGCTTCTAACTCCCTGAGCGTGGCAATAGGTGGGGCTGCCAACTGGTCGTTGTCTAAGAACTGATCTGTGTCTTTGATACGAAAACGCAATGCGCCTTGTCGTGTCAAGTCTTGAACACCAATCAAAAAGTCCCATGCGTAAAGTGTGCGTGCTGGACGCTTCTCATCTTTGGCTTGTAGCGCTTCTCGGCGCTTCATGAGAGTTTGGCCCCATCGATCGGGCGATGAGTCTAGGAAGATGCCAAAGTTGCCAAGATCAGGTTTTGGGAAAAAGGGTTGATCGTCTAAGGACAGGTCTGGGTCAAGGGCGAAAGCTTTGGAATCTTTTAGCCAATCTCGGTTGTAGCGGAAACGAATTTGGCCACGGTCATGCTCAAGTGTGCCCACCAAGCATGAGGGGGTCAGATCGCAGTCCAACCAAACCTCTAGGGTGTTTGTGCTGGTACTCATGCTGTCAGAGCCAAGTCTTGAAGCTTGCGTCCCACTTTGTCGTCGGCAGCCAAGGCCTTGATGTCGCCATCTAGTCCAAGCGCTGCCAGCACGCGCAGGTAAGTGCCCAAACTTGGCCCAGGATCACCTTGTTCTACTTTGTATAACGATGTTCTGGAAATACCCGCACGTTGAGAGACGACAACGCTGCTTAACTTTCGACGCAGTCGAGCGAGCTTGAGCCGCTCTCCGAATTCGGAAAGTTCCTTTTGTTCCTGTGGAAATATGGATGGTGGTTTTCTTGGCATGTTTCTATTATGGACATTAAATTATTTATTTGTCCATAATAGATTTATTTTGTTTGCTTTTCTTGCCAATTCATAATTTTGTAAATCCGAAGTCAAAGTTCTGATTTGCAAAATCTAGGTTTGATCGCTTCTAAACGCAAGCTGGTTAGGTGTAAGAACTGTCTGGCACCACTTTTGCTTAGGACTGTCTATGCGCCATCGTTTTCGTGCGATTGGCATGTTTTTCCGACACCACTAGCAGGAGTAATCCATGACCCTTATTCAAGAACTGATGAACCAAGCCGCCGTTGGTGGTTTGTTGAACGCGCAAGCTATCCAACGTTTCAGCCCCGCTGAAATTCGCGAGACGATCCAGTCGCTCGTCGCCACAGACCAGCTCGACTTGGCCAACGCCTTGGGCGACGCTGGCATGAGCCTGCACCCACACAGCGAAGACATCTTGGCTATCACGAGCTTGTTGGCCATGATGAACCAAGACTGGTCTTTGGCTGTAGAGCTGATTGACGAGTTGGTGGCAATTCAAGGTGCCAATGCACAACCCTTTACTTACGTGATGCTGGTTCGCGCTTTGCGCTGCAACCTGGATCCAGTCCGTGCATTAGAAGTCGCTCGTCAAGGTTTGGCTGCTTACCCAGACCAAGTGGAGCTGGCCGCAGAGAAGATGGCGCTGGATGAGTTCAGCGATTCCATGATGTCCACATCGGGCTTGCAGCACTAAGCGGCAATACATCGCAGATGAGCGGCAAGCGGCAAACGCTTGCCGTTTTAGCGACAAAACCTTGCCACTGAGTACTTAAATAAACGCATTCTCACAAGCTAAAAAGGGAAAACCCTTATTTAGAAGTGCCAAAAAAAGTTGGCACGCGATGTGCTTAATCAGTAGCAAGTTTCATCGACCGGAAGGTCAGGAGAGAAAAAATGGCAGTAATTAACACCAACGTCAAAGCATTGTTTTCACAAATGGCACTCGCCTCCTCAGGGCGTGCGCAAAGTGTGGCGATGCAGCAATTGTCTACAGGCAAGCGTATCAACTCAGCACGAGATGATGCCGCCGGTATGGCCATTGCGACCCGCATGACTCATCAAATACGCAGCCTGAACCAGGCTGTGAGGAATGCAGGTGACGCCATCTCCTTGATCCAAACCGCTGAAGGTGCGACCAACGAAATCACGGACATGATGCAACGCATGCGTGAGTTGGCCATTCAGGCAGTCAACGATACCAATGACAACGCACAGCGCAGCTACTTAGACCTTGAGTTTCAACAGCTGAAGCAGCAAATTGTGCAAATTTCCGACAACACAGAGTGGAACGGTTTCCCCGTGTTGAACGGCAAGGCCGGCGAGCAAGTGGGCGAGATGCCTGTTTTCAAAGCCACCTCGAACAACCAGTTTGGTAATGTTTTGCTCGACCCCACCAGCACACGTGTGATTGAAGGTACGGCGTCGGGTGAGCAACAAACGATCGCGTTTGACACCGCAGCCATTCCAACGACGGGTTTTACCGGTACCCGTACTTTCAAGTTGGCAGGTGAAACAATCAATTTGCAATGGGACACGATTAAAGACGGAGTAGGTACAGCTGTTGATGCCACGAAATTGCTGACGCAATTTCAGCAGCAATTGCAAGCAACTGACCAATTCGGTTCAGGCTCTGGCCGAAGTGTGGCAATCAGTGGCAGCAATTTGGTGCTGACCTATGCTGCCAAAGATGGTGATGTGTCAAGTGCGCAATTGACAGACACGTCCAACGATGGGTTCTTCAAGGTTGGTACGCTCACTGTGAGCCGCAACGCGGTGACCCAAACACAGGAAATGTTTGACAACAATGGCCGTTTCTTGCGCAGTGGCAACTTGGTCCTTGAACACACCGATGTCAACAACGATGGGGCATTGGATATCAAGGCCACGTTTGTGACGCCTGACAACAAGAGTGTCAATCTGACGGGTACTTTTGACAAAACCAAAGGCACTGTCACATTTTTGGCACGCGACGGCATCAACAGCACTGTCATTTCAGACAACCTGACCTATCTTCTCAAAGATTCAACGGGCGCACCCTTCGATAAAGCAGTCACAGCCAGAGATCTAGACACGCGCAATTTCAAATTGTCTGTCGATGTGTCTGGCAGCATCCCCACCATGCGTGCGGGCGATTTGCTGATCAATGGTGTTGAAATCGGTGGCTCATTTGCCACAGATGACCCTTATTCCCCGATCAACAACGCGAATGGCTCGGCGATTGCCAAAGCTGCAGCGATCAACCGCAAAGCTGCCGTGGGCAGTGGCCCCGTGGGTGAGACTCAGGCCATCACGTTCTCGGGTAACCCGATTCCAGGTGTGATCACTGTGGGCGGTGTCAGCGTTGAGCTGACGGCCATGGACAACACACCCGCCTTGGCTACAGCCAAGATTGCCCAGACCCTGCGCACCAGCGCTCAGTTTGGCCAAGGCTCTGGCCGCACGGTGTCGTATGCACCTGGCAGCACCATCATCGGCGTGGACTTCCCCGTGTCCGACGGCGAGGTGAGCTCGATTGATGTGCAACAGCGCGATACCAATTTGGCCTCTGTCACTGACACGACGCGCCGCTACAGCTCGTCTTCCAGTGGCACTGGTGTGTTTGCTAAGGTGAACGAGAACATCCTCACTGGCCAAGCCATGAGTGGTAATTCGGTGGTCTCAGGTGTGGTCTTTGTGAACGGCTATGCCTCAGCAAAGATTGAAACCCTGATGAACAACCCGCGCGACACGCGCGCCAATGTGGTTCGTGCCATTAACCTGATCAGTGACAAAACTGGCGTTACGGCATTGGATACGGGTTCTGATCAACTCGGTGT
>CAIODK010000066.1 GCA_903856995.1 uncultured Burkholderiales bacterium | reverse complement strand
TCAGCTTTTTGAACAATGGTGTGCGCATTCGTTTGATCGACGAACGCACGGGAAAAGAAGACGACTTCTCCGGCGCAGGTGGCGTGAAGGGGTTTGTTGACTTTATCAACTCCGGTAAAAAAGTCTTGCATCCCAACGCTTTCTACGCTGAGGGCGAGCGCCCTGCAGAGACCTACGGTGGTATTCCTGGCACCAGCATTGGTGTTGAGGTATCGATGCAGTGGAACGATGGTTACAACGAGAACGTGCTGTGTTTCACCAACAACATCCCCCAACGCGATGGCGGCACCCATTTGACAGGCCTGCGTGCCGCGATGACGCGTGTCATCAACAAATACATTGAAGAAAACGACTTTGCCAAGAAGGCCAAAGTTGAAGTCACGGGTGACGACATGCGCGAAGGCCTGTGCTGCGTGTTGTCTGTCAAAGTGCCGGAGCCAAAGTTCAGCAGCCAGACCAAAGATAAATTAGTCTCTAGCGAGGTGCGCGCACCCGTAGAAGACATCGTTGCCAAAACGCTCACCGACTATCTGCAAGAGCGGCCCAACGACGCCAAGATTATTTGCGGCAAGATTGTGGATGCTGCCCGCGCACGTGAAGCTGCCCGCAAGGCCCGCGAAATGACACGTCGCAAAGGTGTGCTGGACGGCATGGGTTTACCAGGCAAGTTGGCCGATTGCCAAGAAAAAGACCCAGCCCTCTGTGAAATCTACATCGTCGAGGGCGACTCCGCCGGCGGCTCAGCCAAGCAAGGCCGCGACCGTAAATTCCAAGCCATCTTGCCTCTGCGCGGCAAGATCTTGAACGTTGAAAAAGCGCGCTACGAAAAACTGCTGACCAGCAATGAAATCTTGACGCTCATCACGGCGTTGGGAACCGGGATTGGCAAGGTCAGCGCTGAATCAGGGAAGGCAGCCAGCGATGACTTCAACGTTGAAAAGCTCCGCTACCACCGCATCATTATCATGACCGATGCCGACGTTGACGGTGCCCACATCCGCACCTTGCTACTGACATTTTTCTATCGTCAAATGCCGGAGTTGGTCGAGCGTGGCCACATCTACATTGCGCAACCGCCGTTGTACAAAGTTAAAGCTGGGAAGGAAGAGCTGTACCTCAAAGACGCTTCGGCTCTCGACGGTTTCTTGTTGCGCATTGCTTTGAAAGACGCCAGCATCACCACCGGTGGTGCAAATGCTCAAACCTTGAGCGGCGACACCTTGGGTGAATTGGCGCGTAAGCATCAAGTGGCCGAATCTGTGATTGCTCGCTTGAGTGGCTTCATGGATGCAGAGGCCTTGCGGGCCATTGCTGATGGTGTATCAATCAACCTCGACACCGTGGCTGATGCCGAGACATCAGCCGTCGCGATGCAAGAAAAACTGCGTGAATTGGGAAGCGGTTCCGAAGCATCAGGTGAATTTGATGTCCGGACAGACAAGCCCATTTTGCGCATCAGCCGCCGCCACCATGGCAACGTGAAGAGCAGCGTCATCACACAAGACTTTGTGCACGGTGCCGACTACGCAGCCTTGGCCGAGGCCGCACTTACTTTCCGTGGTTTGTTGAATGAGGGTGCTAAGGTTCAGCGCGGTGAAGGCGAGAAAGCCAAAGACGAAAAAGTCAGCGATTTCCGTCAAGCCATGAAGTGGTTGATCGCGCAGGCCGAAAACGCAACCGCGCGCCAACGCTACAAGGGCTTGGGCGAGATGAACCCAGCCCAGCTATGGGAAACCACGATGGACCCGACTGTGCGCCGCTTGCTGCGCGTGCAAATCGATGATGCCATCGAAGCCGATCGCGTGTTCACCATGTTGATGGGCGACGAGGTCGAACCTCGCCGCAACTTCATCGAACAAAATGCTTTGCGCGCAGCCAACATCGATATTTAATTGCGCCGACCCCTCCCAAACGCAGGGAGGGTTTGCGCATCAAACACGCCTTGCTGCTCGACACTCAACTGGCTGTAAAAAGTCCGGATAGCGTCATTTCGTTGTTTGGCGTGTGCTTGCATGGTGGTTAGGTTGGCCTCATGCCACGCATTCATTTTGTCAAGTCGTTCAGGCGTTGTTAGCTTCGCAAGGGCATCGCGATCCAATGGCTGGCCGATGGGCTTTGCTGGCGGCTTCATCCCTTGCGTCAAGGCGTTCCAGGCCGCCTCTTGGCCGCTGGCCAAATGCAGCTTTGCTTTGAGTTCTGCCTGGCGTCGTTCCCAGTGTTGCGTCATGTGTTCGTGCGCGCCGATGCCATCGGTGTGCATGCCCATACCGCCCATCATGGGCTGTGCTTGAGCGGGTGCCATGGCTACCAGTGCCGATGCCGCTAACAAAATGGACAGAGCGAATTTTGGGGTTTTCAAGCGTGTCATAGAAGCTCCTTCAAAAAGAGGCGAGATGCCTCTACCAAGTTCTAACTGTGGCGCTTCTGTGTAACGCGCTTGTGCCGTTTTTCACAAGTTACGTAAAGTTGTGTGTCAAACGTTCAGCCCATCAATCCGGCTCGAAAGTCGTCGACGGCTTGCACCAGCTCTTCGCGTGTGTTCATCACAAAGGGGCCGTACTGTGCGATGGGCTCGTGCAATGGCTGGCCCGCGATCAAGATGGCGCGCGTGTTGGCCTGCGCACGCAAGACCAGGCCATCGCCCTCGTTGGTCAGGATGGCCATCCGTTGGATAGGAACAGCGGTGGCGGTGTCACCCTGCACAACCTCCAAGCCGCCGCGGTACACATACACAAAGGCGTTGTGCGTGGCTGGCAGCGGCTGCTCAAACACGGCGCCTGCTTTGTTCTGGAACTGCAAATCCAAATACAAAGGCTCGGTGGTGTCACGCTGAATTGCGCCGTCTACGCCGTGTGCATGCCCTGCAATCACCCGAACCAAAACATTGTTAGGGGTCGTTACTTCCGGAATATCTTCGTTTTGTATATCGCGGTACCAGGGTTCGCAGAGCTTGTTTTTGGCAGGCAAGTTGAGCCAGAGCTGAAAGCCTTCCATCACGCCTTC
>CAIODK010000065.1 GCA_903856995.1 uncultured Burkholderiales bacterium | reverse complement strand
TGGTGGTAGCGGCTGACGATGCCCGCATCATGGCGGCTTGCCAAGCGCACCACATCGATGCCGTTTTGACACGCACCGATCACCCCTCTGGCAGCGATCGTTTGGCCGAAGCCTGCGACTTACTTGGTTTGTCAGATACAGACGTGGTGGTTAACGTGCAAGGGGATGAGCCCCTAATTGACCCAGCCTCGATTGATGCTGCGGCACAGTTGCTACAAGTGCGCAGCGACTGCAGCATGAGCACATTGGCCCACGCCATCGATAATTTGGAAGACTTCACCAACCCGAACGTGGTCAAGGTGGTGCTCGATGCCCGCAACACCGCGTTGTACTTCAGTCGCGCACCAATTGCGTGGTGGCGCGATGGTGGCATCACCGCCCTGCCCAGCCCAGCACCTCTGCGCCATGTGGGCCTGTACGGCTACCGCGTTGGGTTTTTACGCGAATTTCCCAAACTTGCCCAAGCCCCGATTGAAATCACGGAAGCACTCGAGCAATTACGCGCCATGTGGCACGGTCACCGCATCGCCGTGCACGTGACCGAGCACTCGCCTGGCATAGGCATCGATACGCCTGAAGACTTGGCACGCATCAGATCGTTGCTAAGCAAGGCGGCGTAAGGCTTTCGAAGGGAAGCGCGTGATATCCTTGAGTAAGTATTAAAACGTATTGATCTAAATTAGGACCAAGCATGAGACTCATTTTGTTGGGCGCACCAGGTGCCGGTAAAGGCACGCAGGCCACCTTCATTTGCCAGAAATACGGCATCCCTCAAATTTCCACCGGTGACATGCTGCGCGCAGCCGTCAAAGCTGGCACGCCATTGGGCATCGAAGCCAAAAAGGTGATGGACGCTGGCGGTTTGGTCAGTGACGACCTGATCATCAACTTGGTCAAAGAACGTATCGCACAAGACGATTGCGCCAAAGGCTTCTTGTTTGACGGTTTCCCACGCACCATTCCTCAAGCCGATGCCATGAAGGCTGCTGGCGTGAAGCTGGACTTTGTGCTCGAAATCGATGTGCCTTTTGACGCCATCATTGACCGCATGAGCGGACGCCGTGCCCACGTCTCCAGTGGCCGTACGTACCATGTCAAGTTCAACCCACCTAAGGTGGAAGGCCACGATGATGTGACCGGCGAGCCACTCATCCAACGAGAAGATGACAAGGAAGAAACCGTCAAGAAACGCTTGGATGTGTACAGCGCCCAAACCCGTCCCTTGGTCGACTACTACTCTGGCTGGGCCAAAGCCGACGCAGCAGCAGCGCCAAAGTACCGTGCCATCAGCGGTACGGGTTCTGTGGAAGAAATCAAAGAACGCTCCTTCCAAGCTCTCGCCGCTTAAGCCGAGTTCAAGCTAACGCTTATAAAAGTCGCTCTGTTGAGCGGCTTTTTTTATGTCATCTCGCGATTCACATGGGTGTAATAAAACAAATCAAGCCACAACGCTACGCGCGCTTGCACTGCCGTTAACCCGCTCGCATGGGGAAATTCATCGGCATCACGAGATTGCACGCCACCTTGGGCGCAGCGCGAGGCACGCAACACGCGTGCGCCCTGCTTTTGAGCGTCCAGTAGTGCGGATGCTAAGTCGTGATGCAAGGTGCCATTG
>CAIODK010000064.1 GCA_903856995.1 uncultured Burkholderiales bacterium | reverse complement strand
GTGCAATTCTCGGTGGTCAAGTTGTCGTAAAAGCGGGCATCGGGCCACTGCGTGTTGACGTCAGGGCGCACGCCAAATTTGTGGCGGAAACGATCAGCCACCGCGTCTTTGATTTTGAGCGCCGCAAAGTTCAAGCTCTTCAAGGGGCTGTGCTGGGCGGTGATTTCGATCTTGAAGGTCTCTTTGGGCGAGAACCACAGCTCCCACGCCACTTCACCTGCCGCGCGGTACAGGTCTTCCTCTTGGCGGTATTGGGTGTGCGACAGCTCGACCAAGACGCGCTGCGCCAAACGGCTGTGCAGATTGAGCTGCAACACATCGCGCCACGAGGCACGCACCATCACGCCGGCACGGAAAGCACGCACATCCTCGTCGGCCACGCCGGTGATGCGGCGCACTTCCTCGACCAAATAGGATTCGACGCCTGCCGCACAGGGCAAGAAGAGATGTAGTTGATTCATAAAATTCTTTAAAGCGCTTTGCGCAGTGTCGTGGGCGCAATCCGCAGCGCCTCACGGTATTTGGCAACGGTGCGGCGTGCGCACTCGATGCCTTGCTCTTTGAGCATTTCGGAAAGCTGATTATCCGACAGTGGCTTTTTGGGGCTTTCGCTGGCCACAAACTGCTTGATCAGCGCGCGCACTGCCGTGCTGGAGGCGTTGTTGCCACTGTCTGTCTCCAGCCCTGAGCCAAAGAAATACTTGAGCTCAAACGTGCCAAAAGGCGTGCTCATGTATTTGTTGGTGGTGACCCGGCTGATGGTGGATTCATGCAGCCCCAGCTCCTCGGCAATCTCGCGCAACACCATGGGTCGCATGGCGAGTTCGCCATGGATGAAGAAGTTTTTCTGGCGCTCGGCAATCGCATTGCTCACACGCAAGATGGTGTCAAAGCGCTGCTGAATGTTTTTGATAAACCAACGCGCTTCTTGCAAACGCTGTTGCAGGCCGGCGTGCCCCTCGCCTTTGCTACCTTTGAGGGCGTTGGCATAGATGTCTTGCACGCGCAAGCGCGGCATCACATCGGGGTTGAGCGCAACGCGGAACTTGGGCACAGGGGAGGCTTTGCCAATCCGGGTGACCAAGACATCGGGCACCACCACATGGCGCTCGACATCGGCGAAGCGACGGCCCGGCTTGGGCTCTAGGCGCGCAATGAGTGCGATGGCCACTTTGACATTGGCCTCTGTGTCGCCCACCAATACAGCCAACCGTTTGAAGTCGCGCTTGGCAAGCATCTCCATCGGTTGCTTGCACATCTGAATGGCGGTGTGGCGCACTTGCAGGGCCTCCTCACCTCTGGGCTCCAAGGCTTTGAGCTGCAGCGTCAAACACTCGGCCAAACCGCGCGCACCCACGCCAACAGGCTCTAGGCTTTGAAGCAGCGACAGGGCCATTTGGAAGCGGTGTTCCAGCTCTTCAATTTGTTCTTCGTCATCGCCCCCCAAACCTTCGGCCAAGCTACGCAAGGTGTCTTCGAGGTAGCCATCGTCGTTCAAGTTTTCAATCAGGTAGCGCAATGCAGCGCTGTCGGTTTCGCTCAGTCGCAGCGACAGCGCTTGGCGGTGCAAGTGCGAGGTGAGCGACTCTTGCATGCGCGCCAGCTCGGTGGCGTCGGTCGTGTCCGTGTCGGCCGTGTTGTTGTTATTGCTGGCAGGCGCATCGCCGCCCCATTCGGAATCATCGGGCGAGAACTCCACGCTGCCATCGCCATCCCAACTTTCGGCCACACCGTCCACGCTGGGTTCGGTGTCGCTGGCGGTGTTGTCCACGCTGATTTCTGACATGCCGCCGTCCATGGAAGGCACTTCGCGCACCGGCTCCAACTCTTCATCGCGGGCGGGTGTATCGGCCTTGTCGAGGCCAAACTCTTCGCGCGGTGCATCCTCAAACTCTTTGTCGAGAAACGGGTTCTCGTCGAGCATTTGCTCAATCTCTTGACTCAGCTCCAACGTGGACAACTGCAACAGTCGGATCGACTGCTGCAACTGGGGCGTGAGCGCCAGATGTTGTGAGACGCGGAGTGATAAGCCTTGCTTCATGACATCACATTCGGAAGTGTTCGCCGAGGTAGACGCGTCGCACTTCCGCGTTCTCGATGATTTCGAGCGGCGTGCCCTGCGCCAGCACACGGCCGTCGCTGATGATGCACGCGTGGTCACAAATGCCCAGCGTCTCGCGCACGTTGTGGTCGGTGATGAGCACCCCCATGCCACGCGCTTTTAAGAAGCCGATGATGCGTTGAATCTCAATCACCGCGATCGGGTCAATGCCAGCAAAGGGCTCGTCCAACAAAATAAAGCGGGGGTTGGTGGCCAAAGCACGCGCGATCTCGACGCGGCGACGCTCGCCCCCCGACAACGCCACGGCGGGCGAAGCACGCAAGTGGTCGACGCGCAACTCTTGCAGCAACGCGGTCAACCGTGTTTCGATTTGGTCGGACTTGAGTGGCTTGCCGTCTTCGTCGCGCTGCAACTCGAGCACGGCGCGCACGTTCTCTTCCACATTCAGCTTGCGAAAAATCGATGCTTCTTGCGGCAAATAGCTCAGGCCCAAGCGCGAACGGCGGTGGATCGGCAAATGTGCGACAGGCTGACCATCGATGGTGATGCTGCCACCATCGGCGCGCACCAAGCCCACGATCATGTAAAACGAGGTGGTCTTGCCTGCACCGTTGGGGCCCAGCAAGCCGACGACTTCGCCTTTTTTGACCGAGATCGACACGTCATGCACCACCATGCGGCGGCCATAAGACTTTTGCAAGTGGCGTGCGTCAAGGCGACTCTCGGTCGTTTCTGCGTTGTGGGCGGGTGAAAGTGTGGCGATCACGGTTTGTCCATTGTTTTGCTACGCGGCGCCAGTACAGCACGCACCCGACCGCCGCTAGACGCACCACCGGGTTGGGTGCGTTGGCCGTCGATGCTGAACACGTCGGTGAGGTTTTCGTAAATGATGAGTTTGCCGGTCATCGTGTCGTTCAACACAGCGCCACGGTAGCGGCGCACTTCCGCGTTGTCGATCAGCTTGACTCGGTCGGCTTTGCCATCGAACTCAATGCGCAGGCCTTCGCCCTCCATGAACTCGTCATTGCCTTCGCGTTTTTGGCGAAAGAAGGCGCGTTGGTTTGGCTCTGGAAAGATCACGCCGAATTGATAGCCATCGATGTCTTCACGCATTTCAATGCGCGAACCGCGCATCACCATCGTGCCGC
>CAIODK010000063.1 GCA_903856995.1 uncultured Burkholderiales bacterium | reverse complement strand
GCATTGGGTTGACCAACGTGATCAAACCTACGAACAACAAGCCACTCGCTCGGGTGACTGGGAGGGCACGGCTGAGCAAGATGCGCACAGGCATGGCGGCGGCAACGTACAGGGAGCACCAACTGAAACCTCAGCCACAGGTGCAACAGATCTTGGACCTGTCTACGCTCAGGCGAATCAAACGATACAAAGCACCGTGACCGAGGGCGATGCACGCGTGATGAGTGATGCACCCACATTAGCAGCGCAAACGCAAATAAACGCACAACCCAATGCACAAACCACGTTGACAGCCGGGGATGCTCGCATCAAGAGCAATGCGGCAGCGCCCAGTACAAAAAATACCAGCACAACAAGCAACACGTCTCGCCCCCCAGACACTCGTATCGTGTTTGTTCCAACCTCTCAAACATCTGTACAAAACGAAATTAAGACGGTTACAGGCAGCATGCTCGAAAGCTCACAGAGCATGTTGTTTGGTGCAGCTGCCAATGCTGGCTTAGGGGTTCTGGCAGCAGTCGGTATGGGCGCTGTGCAAAGTGCGCAAGCCTCAGAGCAGCGCCCAGCATTAGTGAGCGATGTGGTGAGTTCAAATGTCAGCAGTGCGCCTAACCTTGTCAGTAGTGATAACACGTTTAGCCCGACCTTTAGTCTCAGCAGCACAGACTCCAGTACAAGTTCGGTGACATTCAAGCAAGTGGACTTAGGGACTTTCAATGTCCCTCAGATCGTGCCAGTTGTCATGTCTGCGCCGCAAATTTATGCGCATGCGCTGGGCACAACATCCCCAAACGTGGATTTACCTACGACTTCTGTCTCAGCCACGGTGATTGTGAATCCGCCTGTTCTAGTCACAGCAAATCATGCCCCTGTAGATGCAGCATTGAGCAATGTGACCCATACAGCCTCAGTGGCTGCAACGAATGCTCCAACCTTGGGCTATCCAGATGTTCAGGGTGAAACGCTACTTGGCACGGAAGACGTGGTGTTCAGACTGAGTCAGTCAGTTCTGTTAGCCAATGACAGCACCCCCAATGCCAGTGCTGACCCAAACGCGCCTGCATTGACGATCACTGCTGTATCGCAGCCCTTGAATGGTCAGGTGAGTCTGGTCAACGGCGAAGTGTTGTTTGCGCCAGATGCAAATTTCCATGGCATTGCGAGTTTTACGTATACCGTCACAGATCAATACGGGTTGTCTTCCAACGGAACCACCACCTTGCAAATCACAGCAGTCAATGATGCGCCAGTGACACAAGGTGAGTTTGTTTCAAGCGACGAGGACATTGGCTTGATTTTTACCCAAGCGCAGCTCTTGGCAAACGACAGCGATGTAGATGTGGCCACGGATGGGCAGGTTCTCACCATCAGTCGTGTGGGTCAAGCGCAGCATGGCACGGTATGGATCGACGCCCAAGGCGATTTGCGCTTTGTACCCGATGCCAACTACCACGGCCCTGCGCAGTTTACATACTGGGTGAGCGATGGTTTAGCCGCCAATGGTGCTGGAGCCGAAACGCCAGCGACGGTTAGTTTGACAATCGCTGCTGTGAATGACATTCCTGTCGCTCACGGAGAAACAACCAATACGCAAGAAGATGCAACGCTCTATATTGATGCAGCCACCTTGCTTGCCAATGACTCCGATGCGGATGTTGCAACAGACGGTCAAGTTTTGTCTATCAGCGAAGTCAGCAATGCAGCGCATTGCACAGTTAACCTGAACACACAATCCGATGGAACGCAGCACATTACCTTTGTGCCACATGCAAATTTTCACGGAATAGCCACCTTTGACTACACCGTGAGTGACGGAAATGGTGGCACGGCTGTTGCGACTGCGGTGATTAACTTGAGTGCCGTTAACGATGCACCCGTCACCAGCGGAGAAACAGCCACAGGTGATGAGGACAATACATTTGTTTTCACGTCACATGACCTATTGGCCAACGACACCGATGTTGATGTGGCAACCGATGGTCAAGTCTTGAGTATTAGCCGAGTTGGCGAAGCCATGCACGGTACGGTTACCTTAGATGCACAAGGTCAAGTGCATTTCACACCCGATGCCAATTACCACGGTTCTGCTCAGTTCACCTATTGGGTAAGCGATGGTTTGGTCACTGATGGCGCAGGTGCAGAGGTTCCTGCTACGGTCAATCTGACCATACTTGCTGTCAACGACTTACCCGTGGTCACAGGGGAGGCGGTCAATACAAACGAAGACACCACGCTTTTATTTAACCCAGCCACGCTGTTAGCCAATGACACGGATGTTGACGTAGCAACAGATGGCCAAGTTCTCAGCATCACAGAGGTCAGTAATGCCACACACGGCATAGTGGAATTTGTCACGCAGTCGGATGGTAGTCAACAAATTCGTTTCACGCCTGATGCTAATTATTTTGGGGTGGCGAGTTACCAATATAACGTGAGCGATGGAGCTGGTGGTAACACCTTAGGCACTGTCGTCATTAATTTGGTGCAAGTCAACGACACACCTGTTGCGTCAAACGACACCCTGAGTGATACAGCTGAAGACACGGCTTTACACATCAGTTTTTCAAGTCTTTTGAGTAATGACAAGGATGCAGACAGCCATAACTCGCAATGGGGCGGCGTAGATGATGTGTTGACAGTTTCCGCTGTGGGCAACGCGACCCATGGCTCGGTTGCAATGGTCAACGGTGAAGTAGTGTTTACACCAGATGCCAACTATCACGGCGCTGCAAGTTTTGCTTATCAGGTGGTTGATCTCAGTGGTGCGGTAGCTCAGGCCATTGCAACGTTTACTGTGACATCAGTGAATGACTTACCTGTCGCTGTGGGTGAAACAATTTCCTCTAGCGAAGATACAACGCTGGTTATTAATCAAGCAGCTTTGCTGCAAAACGACAGTGATGTGGATGTGGCCACGGATGGACAAGTGCTCAGCATCACAACTGTGTCTAACGCACAGCACGGCAATGTGACACTGAATGCGGATGGCACGATTTCTTTTGTGCCCGATACCAATTATTTTGGTAATGCAAGTTTTGATTACGTCGTTGACGATGGAAACGGTGGCACGGCAATAGCCACAGCAACCATCGCTTTAGCGAATGTCAATGATGCGCCCGTGGCTACGGGAGAGACGATCAGTAGCAATGAAGATGAAATTCTCACCATCGCAGCCAGCGCATTGCTGCAAAACGACAGCGACATTGACAACGCACATTCAGAATTGATGATTTCTCGGGTTCAGTCTGGCATAGGTGGTGTGGCGTCTTTGAATGCCAATGGGGATGTGATCTTTACGCCAACGGCTAACTACAACGGAACAGCGACTTTTACGTATTGGGTCAAAGATCCCGGCGGGTTGGAGTCCAACGCTGTCACCACAACCATTCAAATTGCGCCTGTGAATGATCCACCAGTCGCACAAGGTGAGACTGTGACTGGTGCGAGTGAGGATGCCGTTTTCCATATTGACAAAGCCACCTTGCTTGCCAATGACCACGATGTAGATGATCCTGACAGTGCCTTGAGTTTGAGCTGGGTTGGTAACTCCAGTGGTGGATCAGTCAGTCTGGATGCAAGCGGCAATGTGGTCTTCACGCCGGATTTGAATTTCAACGGTAAGGCAACCTTTCAGTACAAAGTCCGTGACCCGGCTGGAGCCGAATCTTTACCTGTACAGGCAGTGATCCCTGTTACGCCAGTCAATGATGCGCCCGTGGCCGTGGATGACCAGTTCACGACCTATACAAACAGCACGATGACGATTGGGTTTGATCAGCTAACCAGTAACGATACGGATGTTGATCATGATTCGTTGACGGTGAGCGCTGTGCGTGATAACGCCAACGGGCATGCTTCTATTCTGAATGGGCAAGTGCAGTTTGTTGCTAATTCAAACTTTACAGGCACGGCTTCATTTGATTACTTGACAGATGATAGTCATGGTGGTCAGTCTTGGGCAACGGCTTTTGTAGAAGTTAAAACACCGCCTAACTTATATCCAACTGTCGATATATCAAGTTTTAATTTTTATGGTTCACAAGGGAATCAAGGACGCGCTATTGACGTGGCTTATGCGACATGGCATGCGGTAGATGATGGAAATGCTGGGGCGGTCACTTTTCAATTACAACAAATCATAGTTTCCGGAGGCTACTACGGCAGCAACTGGAGCAGTGTTCAAAACGCAACCCAGTATCAGTTTGATTCAACACACATGTATATTGATGTTCGTGTTTGGTCTGCATTTACCAAGATGCAATGCACGACTCTTTTGACCGATGACCGTGGTTTGCAAAATATTTGGCATTTTAATTACGACATCGCAACAGGTTATACGTCATATGCAGATCACACGGGCTATTACGCGCCACCCGTCATTCTCGATTTGAACGGTGACGGCGTTCACTTCACATCTCTTCAAAACTCCAAAGTTTCTATTGATGTCAACCATGACGGCATCAACGACAAGATGGCGTGGGCAGGCAATGACGATGGCGTATTGGTCTGGGACAAAGACCATAACCACCAAATCACAGACGCTTCAGAGTTTGGCTTTCAAACCCTCAAAGCCGGTGCACAAACTGACTTGGAGGGCTTGCAAGCCTTAGACACCAACGGCAATGGCCTCCTCGATGCAGGTGATGCAAAGTTTGCCGAGTTCGCTGTGTGGCAAGACGCCAATGGCAACGGTGTAACTGATGCAGGCGAATTCAAAACCCTTACCGAATTAGGCATTGCCAATATCAACCTGCATTCAGACGGCCAAATGCGTGATGCTGGCACCTTGCTCGCTAACAGTGGCAGCGGCGAAACCGATGCCACAGTGATGGGTAATGCAGCATTCACACGCACAGATGGCAGCACAGGCGTGGTGGCAGACACCATGTTGGCTTATGAAGCTGGGCATGCCACGCAAGCAGTCACAAATACATCAGTCGTTGATGCGTCTGTGCATACATTGGTATCTGCCCCGCAATCTATAGAGATTAGTGCGAATGCAACACCACAGGTCGTGGACACCTCAGCGTCTGATGCGCAAACAGCAGAAATCATTCGTCAAGCTTTGCTGTTCAACCAAGTTTGCAACACAGCGGTTGCCATTGACAGCACGCCGTTGGGCTTTGTGCCGATTCAGCCGGATGTGCAACTACACGACATGCTGGTGGCCCCACAAGACGGTTCACACCTACTCATGCATTCAGCATAAGAAATCAAAACAAAAATTTAGGATTAGCTTTGACAGAAGAACTCGAAATCAAAGAGCTTGAACTCTTACAGCTCTACGGCCAGTTGCATCACCAACATTTAGAACTCGGCCAGCTAAAACACCAGTTCGCTAGTTATGACAAAGAGGGCAACCCCGAACCTTTTGGTGTGGGTGAGACGTTACAAGCCCTGCACACTTTGGGTTTTGAGGCGAGCATAAAGCACGGCACACGTCAGAACCTCCAAGCAGCGACATTGCCCGCCTTGATGCCAACCAATGACGGTGGTTTGATGCTGGTGGGCAAGATGGTGGAGACGGGAGATCCAGATGGCACGTTGGTCGTAGTCCAAAAAACGGGCCAAAGCATGCCCAACCAAGTCACCTTACAAGAGTTTGATCAGCTCTTTGCGGGTGAGTGGATTGAGGCCACACCCAATGTCAAACTGGCTGATCACAACAAGGGCGAAACCGCAGCAAGCCAAGAAGCGTTTGACATCGCGTGGTTCTGGCAGTCGCTGAAGAAATATAAGCAATTAATGGGCGAGGTGTTGCTGGCTTCGCTGTTTGTGCAAATCATCGCGCTCATTACGCCGTTGATTTTTCAGGTGGTGATTGACAAGGTGTTGACCAACCGCACGCTGTCCACACTAGATGTGATGGTGGTGGCTTTGTTGGGCGTGAGTATTTTTGAGGTGGCACTGGGTGCTATGCGTCACTACTTACTCAGCCACACCACCAATCGCGTGGATGTGGAGCTGGGTGCCAAGCTCTTCAAACATTTGCTTCACTTGCCGCTGTCGTATTTTGAGAGTCGCCGCAGTGGCGACACGGTGGCGCGGGTGCGAGAGTTAGATAACGCTCGTAACTTCCTGACAGGTCAAGCCCTGACCAGTTGGCTCGATTTGTTATTTGCCATCGTCTACCTCGGCGTCATGTTTTATTACAGCGTGGCACTGACCTTGGTGGTGATTGCCGCTTTGCCGGTGTTCTTTGGGGCGTCGGCGGTTATCACGCCCTTACTGCGTAAAAAGCTAGAAGACAAGTTTGCACTCGGCGCAGAAAACCAAGCTTACTTGGTAGAAACAGTCACTTCGATGGAAACCCTCAAGAGCCACGCGGTCGAGCCGCAGTGGCAACGCGAGTGGGAGAAGCGCCTTGCCAGTTACGTGCATACCTCGTTTGAAGGCGGTCACTTGGGTAACGCTACCAACCAGTTCATTGCAATGGCGAGCAAGGTGCTGACCGTGGCTTTGCTTTGGCTGGGTGCGCGTTTGGTGATTGATGGCGATTTGACCGTAGGCGGTTTGATTGCCTTCAACATGCTCAGTGGTCGGGTGAATGCCCCCATTTTGAAGCTGTCTTCCCTGTGGCAAGACTTCACGCAGATGAAGGTGAGTATCAAACGCTTGGGCGACATCATGGATGCGCCTCCAGAACCTTCTTTTAGGGCCAGCCGTTCTACGCCGCCTGATGTGCAGGGCAAAGTGACGTTTGAGCATGTGGGTTTTAGATACAGCCCTAAAGCGCCTGAGGTGTTGACGGACTTGAGTTTCGAGATTCAACCCGGCGAAGTCATTGGTGTTGTGGGTGTCTCTGGTGCGGGCAAGACCACGCTGATGCGTTTGATTCAACGTCTGTATACGCCCGAGAGTGGCCGCATCTTGATAGATGGCATGGACTTGAACTTGGTCGATACCTCATGGCTACGTCGCCAAATGGGTGTGGTGGGGCAAGACACCTTGTTGTTTAACCGTAGCGTGCGCGAAAACATTGCGTTGGCAGATGCCAGCCTGAACATGGAAGCGGTGATGAACGCCGCCAAACTGGCCGGTGCACACGAGTTCATTTTGCAGCTGCCAGAAGGCTATGACACGGTGATTGGTGAGCGGGGGAGCAAGCTCAGCGGTGGGCAACGCGCTCGTATTGCGATTGCCCGCGCTTTGGCAACCAACCCCAAGCTGTTGTTGCTAGACGAAGCCACCGCTTCGCTGGACTACGAGAGTGAGCGACTGATTCACGACAACATGGCTTCTATCGCCAAAGGCAGAACCGTGGTGATCGTGGCACACCGTTTGTCTACCTTGCGTTTGGCCGACCGTATTTTGGTGCTCGATGGTGGACGCTTGATTGAGACAGGAAACCATGCCAAGTTGATGCAAATGAGTGGCCGCTATGCGTCCTTGTACAAGGCACACCAAGTTTTAGAGATTGAAAGTATTGCATGAGTGACGTTCCAGAAAAAGTAGATGCCGTGAGTGAGGCCGTCGTCAAAGAGCCCATTGTGTTGAACCCATTTAGCTCAGCGGCTCTGGCAATGCAAATCCGTCCACCTTCACATGTGATGCGTATGGCGACTTTAGGTATTTGTGCGATGGCAACAATTGCTTTGCTGTTTGCAAGCGTGGCCAAAATGGACATCGTCGTTTCGGCGCAAGGCAAAGTCATTCCTGCGGGTAAAAGCAAGGTGATTCAGCCTTTAGAGCCCGGTGTGATTCGTGCCTTACACGTTCGCGATGGGCAAAGCGTTCATGCCGGGGATGTGTTGATTGAGTTGGACCCAACCAGTACAGGTGCAGATCGAGATCGCGTGCAACGAGAGTACTGGGAGGCGCAAGCTGATGTTCTCAGGATCACTGCGCAGTTAGACAGTAAGAAGAGTTTTTTGCCTCCAGCAGATATGCCTGCTGAAATTGTGGTCAATCAAAACGTGATCTTGCAGGGGCGAAACGCAGAACAACAAGCCAAGATGGCTTCGCTTAATTCGGACATGAATAAGCGTAGGGCTGATGTTGAAGCGATTCAAACCACGGTGACCCAGCTCAAAAGCAGCTTGCCTTTGATCCAACAAAAATATCAAATGCGAGAAGAGTTGGCCAAGACCGGGCACATCGCACAAACCACAGTGATTGATTCAAAGCTTGACTTGATCAATGCTGAAAAGGAGCTATCGGTTCAAGGTAGTCGTTTAAAAGAATCTACAGCGAACTATCAAGCTGCTGTTGAGCAGAGATCGCAAGCCTTGGCTGAATTCAAAGCCCGTACAAGTACTGAGCTGGTTGAATCGACCAAGAAGCGTGATGCTGCGCAACAGGAATACATCAAAGCCAACCAACGCTGGTCGCAGCAGACCTTGAAAGCGCCAATTGACGGTGTGGTGCAGCAACTTGCTGTCACCACGGTTGGTGGCGTCGTCACGGCTGCGCAGCCATTGCTCACCGTAGTGCCAGAAAACACACCCTTGGAAATTGAGGCCCAAGTCATTAACCGCGATGTGGGGCATTTGCGCGTGGGCCAGCGCGTGATCAACAAGATTGAAACCTACGATTTCACACGGTATGGCTACATCGAAGGCGAAGTGCTTTGGGTTGGCACAGATGCAGTGCAAGACCAAAAGTTAGGCTTGGTCTACCCAGTACGCATCAAGTTATCGCAAACTGAAACGCCCAATGCCGTCAATGGTCGCAAAGGTGTAATTACTGCGGGTATGAATGTGACCTCGGACATTAAGACAGATGCGCGTCGCATGATTGAATACTTGCTCGCCCCCATGCTTCGCTACAAGCAGGAGGCCTTACGTGAGAGATAAGGTGAAAGTCAAAGTGAGAGATAAGTTACTCACGTTGCTGTGTTGCAGCGCCTTCATGGGACTGTCAATGGCTAGCCATGCGCAATCTTTGATGGATGTGTATCAAAAAGCAAGGGCACAAGATAACCAGTATGGTGCGGCACGCAGAGCACTTGAGGCTTCGCTTGAAAAGCTGCCCCAAGCACGCGCAGGTTTCTTGCCTAACGTGAGCGTGGTAGCCAACAAAAACCACCAGATTGGCGAGGCTTCGTTTTCTTCTGCACCATATGTCTCTCGTGATGTGCGTGCATGGAATTGGACGACGCAGTTGACTCAACCAGTTATTCGTTGGGGTAACTGGGCCACTTATGCCCAAGCTGATGCTCAAGTGACACAGGCCAAAGAGCAGTTTTCTCTAGCTGAGCAAGATTTGATTGTGCGCACTGCGCAGGTGTATTTTGATGTGCAGGTTGCTATGCAAAGCGTGCAAGTGGCGGAGGCTGAGTTGCAAGCCATCAACGAACAGTTGACTTTGGCACAACGCACATTTGAGGTGGGCATGGGCACTATCACCGATGTGCATGAAGCCAAGGCCAAGCAGGCTCTCAATTTGGCCCAGCGCGTGTCAGCACTGAATGACCTCACCACCAAACAAGCGGAATTAGAAAAACTCATCGGTGAGTACGTTGCCTTGCCGCCCATGCAGTTGACCAAGAGCTTGCCTGCACTAGACCCAACACAATTGAATGATTGGCTGACTGTGGCATTGCGACAAAACCCACAAATTCGTATTCAGGAAGCGGCGCTGACGGTAGCAAGCAAAGAGGTCTCTAAGAGCATGGCCGCGCATGCGCCCACGCTGGACATTGTGGCCAACCGAACGGGTAACTACAGCTCAGGGACCATCAGCTCTCCTGCCGACTTGTCAACGCGCTTTAACTCCCATCAAACAGCTGTGCAGCTCACCATCCCCTTATTTGCAGGTGGTGCAACGCAATCGAAGGTGCGTGAATCGGTGGCCTTGGAAGAAAAGGCCAAAGAAGAGCTAACGGGGGCCAAGCGCAATGCCAGTAGCCAAGTGCGACAAAGTTTTGCGGGGGTGATGAACGGGCAGGCTCAAGTTGAGGCCTTAGAAGCAGCGGTTGAGGCAAGCCAAAACTCAGTTGAGTCCAACAAAATCGGCTTCAAAGTGGGCACACGCATCAACCCAGATGTGCTCAATGCGGAGCAGCAGCTCTATGCGGCCATGCGAGATTTGAGTAAGGCAAGAGCGGATGCGGTGATGCAAAGCTTGAAGCTCAAAGCCATGACAGGTTCATTGGACGGTGACGACCTAGCCGCTTTAGAAAAACTGATGCAACCGACCCAATCCACAGCACCCAAACCGAAAGCTCAAGCTTCACGATAACAACCCATCCAGAAAGAACCCAACATGACAACACCTTCGAACGAACAAGAGTCTCAAGACTTGGCAACCTATGCCAAAGAGCAAGCCCAACGTGTGATGAGCAAGATTCCGCTGCTGGGTGCAGTGAGCTGGTTGATGATGCAACAAAGTGCCACACGGCACACACTGCTGAGCGAATTGGCATGGCGTGTCATGCCAGCTTTGGTGCTGGACCAAGCCAAGCTATTCATGCGTGATAACGCACCTGTGGCCTATGTGTCTTGGGCTCGATTGTCAGATGATGTCGCCAAGCGTTACCAACAAGCACCCCACCACCTGAGCGCCTCAGATTGGAAGTCTGGTGAACAGATTTGGATTGTTGACCTGTGCACACCGTTTGGCGGGATGCAAGAGGTGATGAAAGACTTGCGAGAGTCTGTGTTCCCCGGACAAGATATTCACCAGTTCACCTTGGGTGGTGATGGTCAAGTCAAGGCGATGACTTGGCCTGCCGTGTCGTCTCTGAATGAGTGAACGTTTGTTTTAGTTGGTTTTGGTGTGCCGCTAAAATGCCGTGGTTCAAAGTTTCTGCCTAACGCGAGATAGGTGGACCAAGCTGTAAGTCAAACCATTTGCAGCCACATGCGTGCTGCGCGCGGTTTCTTGCCAGCTGGCATCGAAGGTGGGTGCAAAGGCGTCGCCTTCATAGTCAGCATCAATTTCTGTGATGACTGCCCGTGTGGCCAAGGGCATGGCTTGCGCGTAGACCTCAGCACCGCCAATCACCCACACCTGCGCGTCGGCAGGGCAGTTCTGCACCGCTTCTTCAATCGAGTGGGCCACCACAGCACCTTCGGCTTGCCAATCGGTTTGGCGGGTCAGCACGATGTTGGGGCGACCGGGCAGGGGGCGGAATTTAGGGGGGAGTGACTCCCAAGTTTTTCGGCCCATCACCACAGGTTGCCCCAGTGTGGTTTGTTTGAAGTGAGCCAAGTCCTCGGGCAAGTGCCAAGGCAGCGTATTATCTTTGCCAATGACGCCGTTGCGCGCACGCGCAAAAATCAAATTCAAGGCCATGGCTTAGACGGCGACAGGCGCTTTGATGGCGCCGTGGCATTGGTAGTCCAGCACCTCGAAGTCTTCAAACTGGTAGTCAAAGATGGAGGCAGGCTTGCGTTTGATATTCAGCGTGGGATAGGCAAACGGTTCACGGCTAAGTTGCAGCGCAACTTGCTCGTGGTGGTTGCTGTAAATGTGGCAGTCACCCCCCGTCCAGATGAAGTCGCCCACGTCCAAGTCGCATTGCTGAGCCACCATGTGGGTGAGCAGGGCGTAGCTGGCAATATTGAAGGGAACACCCAAAAAGATGTCGGCACTGCGTTGATACAGCTGGCAGCTGAGTTTTGCTTTGTCGCCTGGGTGTTGTGCCGGTGCCACGTAGAACTGGAAGAACGCATGACAGGGCATGAGTGCCATTTTGTTGAGCTCCGCCACGTTCCACGCGCTGACGATGATGCGCCGCGAGTCGGGGTTGCTTTTGAGTGTTTGAATCACGTCAGCAATTTGGTCGATGTGTCCGCCGTCAGGCGTGGGCCAACTACGCCATTGCACGCCGTAGACGGGACCAAGGTCGCCGTCTTCGCGGGCCCATTCGTCCCAAATGCTGACGTTGCGCTCTTTGAGCCAGTTGTTGTTACTCGATCCGGTCAGAAACCATAGTAGCTCTTGGATGATGGATCGCAGGTGGACCTTTTTGGTGG
>CAIODK010000062.1 GCA_903856995.1 uncultured Burkholderiales bacterium | reverse complement strand
CGCTTCACACCCGCGAAGCGTTCAAAGTAGCGGGTGATGTAGTTCTTGGCCGCACCGTTGTCGATGCCCAGTGCTTTGGCCAAGCCAAAGGCGCTCATGCCGTAGATGAGGCCAAAGTTAATGACCTTGGCGTAACGGCGTTGCTCGGTACTGACTGCCTCTACGGCGATGCCAAACACTTCGGCAGCGGTGGCGCGGTGCACGTCTAGCCCTTCATGAAAGGCTTTGACCAAGGCCTCGTCACCACTGATGTGCGCCATGATGCGCAGCTCAATCTGGCTGTAATCGGCGCTGGCGATGACGCAGCCGGTGGGAGCCACAAAGGCTTCGCGCACCTTACGGCCCTCTAGCGTGCGAATCGGAATGTTCTGCAAGTTAGGGTCGTTGCTGGACAAGCGGCCCGTCACAGCCACAGCCTGCGCGTAGTGCGTGTGCACGCGGCCTGTGCGTGGCAAGGCCATGAGCGCGAGCTTGTCGGTGTAGGTGCCTTTGAGTTTGCTGAGACTGCGGTGCTCCAAAATCTTGGCAGGCAGCGGGTAGTCTTCGGCCAATTTTTCCAACACTTCTTCGTCGGTGCTGCGGGCGCCAGTGGCGGTCTTCTTAATCACGGGCAAACCGAGTTTGTCAAAGAAGATTTCGCCCAACTGTTTGGGCGATGCCAGGTTAAACGGTTGGCCCGCAATCGCGTAAGACTCGGCCTCCAGCTGCACGATGCGTTGACCCAGTGCATGGCTTTGTGAGGCCAACGTGGGGGCGTCAATCAACACGCCGTTGCGCTCGATGCGGTACAGCGCTTCGCTGCTGTCGATTTCTAGCTGGTAGATGAAGCGCAGTTTGTCGTCGGCTTGCAAACGCGGCCACAGCAAGAGGTGCACATCCAAGGTCATGTCTGAGTCTTCGCACGAATACTCGGTGGCACGTGCCACGTCGACTTGCGAGAACGAAATTTGGTGCACACCTTTGCCGCACATATCTTCGTAGCTCAAGCCTTTGCGGCCTAGGTGGCGCTCTGCCAAACTGGCTAGACCGTGTGGCTTGTGCACTTCCAAAACATAGCTTTGCAGCATGGTGTCGTGTGCATAGCCCTTCACCTCGATGCCGTGGTTGGCCATGACGTGGCGGTCGTATTTGATGTGTTGACCCACCTTGTGCATGGCAGGGTTTTCAAACCATGGTTTGAGTTTGGCCAGCACCTCATCGATGGGCAGCTGCGTGGGCGCATCGCCATAGCGGTGTGTGAGCGGGATGTAGCAGGCTTCGCCGGGTTTGACGGAGAAACTCAAACCCACAATCTCAGCGCGCATGGCGTCGATCGAGGTGGTTTCCGTGTCAAACGCCACCAACTCGGCGGCTTGTAGTTTGGCCAGCCACGTATCGAACATGGCCCAGTCAAGCACGCAGTCGTAGTGCTTGTCGGTCACGGCAGATACCGTTGGCTCGGGTTCGTCAAAGAGGCTAGGGTTGGGCTCAAACTTAGGCTTCGCGGGACCGTCTGATGGCGTGTCACCGCCTTCACTGAT
>CAIODK010000061.1 GCA_903856995.1 uncultured Burkholderiales bacterium | reverse complement strand
ACGACTTCGGCAATTTCTTCTGCGCCCACTTGCGTGCGCAGCAGGCGGTGCCCGCCGATTGCATTGACCTTGCTGCTCTCGCGCGCGTTGGCTTCTTTCAGGCGCTTTTCGAGTTCTGGCAATTTGCCGTACTGGAGCTCGGCCACTTTATTGAAGTCGCCCTTGCGGGTGAGCTCTTCAATCTGGTGGCGCAAGCGGTCCATCTCTTCTTTGATTTGCGCGCCGCCATGAGCAGATGATTTTTCGGCTTTCCAAATTTCGTCCAAATCGGCAGACTCTTTACCGATCTTGGTGATTTCTTCTTCGAGCAACTCCATGCGTTTTTTCGAGGCTTCGTCTTTCTCTTTGCGTACGGCTTCCCGTTCAATTTTGAGTTGAATCAAACGTCGATCGAGCTTGTCCATGACTTCGGGCTTGGAGTCGATTTCGATCTTGATTTTGGCCGCAGCCTCATCGATCAAATCAATCGCTTTGTCCGGCAGGAAACGGTCGGTGATGTAACGGTGCGACAACTCAGCAGCAGCGACGATGGCGGGGTCGGTGATCTCCACCCCGTGGTGAACTTCGTACTTTTCTTGCAAACCGCGCAAGATCGCAATGGTGGCTTCCACCGTCGGTTCGCCCACAATGATTTTTTGGAAACGACGTTCAAGCGCCGCATCTTTTTCGACGTACTTGCGATATTCGTTGAGGGTGGTGGCGCCCACGCAGTGCAACTCGCCACGGGCCAACGCAGGTTTGAGCATGTTGCCGGCATCCATGGCACCTTCGGCTTTGCCAGCGCCCACCATGGTGTGCAACTCGTCAATGAAGACGATGGTTTGGCCTTCGTCTTGCGCCAATTCTTTGAGCACACTTTTCAGGCGCTCTTCAAACTCGCCCCGAAACTTTGCACCCGCCAACAAGGAAGCCATGTCGAGCGACAGCACGCGCTTGCCTTTGAGCGAGTCGGGCACTTCGCCGGCCACGATGCGTTGGGCCAAGCCTTCGACAATAGCGGTCTTGCCCACACCGGGTTCACCGATGAGCACAGGGTTGTTTTTACTGCGACGCTGCAACACTTGGATCGCACGGCGAATCTCATCGTCGCGACCAATGACAGGGTCGAGCTTGCCTTGGCGTGCACGTTCGGTCAGGTCAAGACAATATTTTTTCAAGGACTCGCGTTGGCCTTCGCTATCGGCGTTGTCCACTTTTTGACCTCCGCGCACGGCGGTGACAGCGTTTTCTAAGGATTTGCGGCTCAACCCGTTTTGAGCAGCGAGCTTGCCCCAATTGCCTTTGTTGTCGCACAAAGCGAGCAAAAACAATTCGCTGGCCACGAACTGGTCACCGCGTT
Organism: uncultured Burkholderiales bacterium; assembly: GCA_903856995.1. Classification (GTDB taxonomy): domain Bacteria; phylum Pseudomonadota; class Gammaproteobacteria; order Burkholderiales; family Burkholderiaceae_C; genus Limnohabitans. The sequence continues at coordinate 5,666 of CAIODK010000061.1, read as the reverse complement.
TGATGGCTTCTTTTTCAGCAGCTTGCACCAGCGAGACCGTGTCGCGTCCGACTTGCACCTGCTCTTGTCCTTCGACCTTGGGTAAGCGATGCATCGCTTCTTCAGCGGAAGATAACAAGCCCGAGACATTGGCACCCGCACGCTGCAACAGCGACTTGGGACCATCGTCTTGGCGCAACATGGCAACCAACACGTGTGAGGGCTCGATGTACGCATGGTCGCCCCCAAGAGCAAGCGACTGTGCTTCGGCCAAGGCTTCTTGAAATTTGGTGGTGAGTTTGTCAATCCGCATGGATGCTCCAGAACGTTTGTTGAATAAGCTCTTAACTGAGGCTGTTAGGGGCTATTTCAAGTGGTGCTTGGCTCAGCTGCGTTGACTTGGGTCAAGTTCCGACACGTTTGACACGTCAATACCCCAACGTGCCAAGGCTTGGTCATCGCTGACACGGGCGTCGACCCAACGAGAACCTTCGGGGGTCACTTCTTTTTTCCAAAATGGCGCTTGTGTTTTGAGGTAGTCCATCAAAAACTCACACGCTTGAAAGCTCTCACCTCGGTGGGCCGAGGTCACGGCCACCCACACAATTTGATCTTCCGGATGAAGCAGGCCGACGCGGTGAATCACGCGTGCCGCGTAAATGTCAAAACGTTTTTGAGCCTCGCTCATCATCGCGGTGATGGACTTCTCGGTCATGCCGGGGTAGTGCTCCAGCTCCATGCTGGCCACTGAGCTGCCGTCGTTGCGCTCGCGGACGGTGCCTAAGAACGCGCACACGGCACCCACACGGGCATCACCCGCACGCAAGGCGGCGAGCTCGTGGCTCACATCAAAGTCTTGTGTTTGGATGCTGACGGTGAAGGACATGGGTTGTCTCGCGTTCAGCCTATTTAACCACCGGTGACGGGCGGAAAGAAGGCCACTTCGCAACCTTCAATCAAAGCGGCAGTTTCTTGGCACACGTCTTGGTTCATGGCCATGCGAACCGCTCGGCCATGTGCCAGCACGTCGGCATAAGACCCCCCGCGGGCAATCAGCTCGTCACGCAGGGCTTGGAGTGTGGTTGCTTGGGTGGTGACGCTTTCGCTGCCGTGTCCGATGGCCTCGCGAATGGACGCAAAGTACTTTAGGTTCACATGAAGGATCCCACTCATGACAGCCACTCCGCAAAAGAAATAAAGTGCACGGTATCGCCTTTAGCGATGGTTTGGCCGGCGGGGTTATCCACCACGCCGTCGCCCCACACCGCAGAGGTCAACACCCCCGAGCTTTGATTGGGGAACAAGTCGAGACCACCTTGGGCGTTACGCTGAACACGCAAGAACTCGCGCCGCTTGTCTGCGCGGGGCCAATCGAAATGGGCGGTCATCTCGGTGCGGGCCATGTCTGTCTTTGTGGCACCTTGCAAGGCCAGCACAAAGGGACGGACCAGCAACAAAAAGGTGACAAAGCTTGATACGGGGTTGCCAGGCAGCCCCATGAAGTGACACATGCCGCCATCGCGATTCACCTGCCCATAAGCAAAGGGTTTGCCTGGCTTGATGGCCAGTTGCCACAGGTTCAATTCGCCAAGGCTTTCTACCGCGGGTTTGATGTGGTCTTCTTCTCCCACCGACACGCCGCCACTAGTCAAGATCAAATCATGGTGTTGGGCTGCATGGCGCAGCGCGGCAATCGTTGCCTCACGCTGATCGGGCACGATGCCGAGGTCGGTCACCTCGCAGCCTAAGCGCTTCAACATAGCGCGCAAGAAGAAACGGTTGGAGTTGTAGATCGCACCGGCTGGCATGGCCGCGGGTGCAACATCGCCCGGCATGACCAGCTCATCGCCGGTGGAGAACAAGGCCACGCGTGGTCGCGCAGACACGTGCAGCTGTGCCAAACCGATGCTGGCCGCCAACCCCAACTCGGCAGGCGTGAGGCGCGTACCTTGGGTAAGAACCGTGGCACCGCGTGTGACGTCTTCACCCGAGCGACGAACCCACTGCCCTACGGGTACAGCTTTGAGCACCTTGACTTGCTCGGCATCCAAGGCTTCGCAGTCCTCTTGCATGACCACAGCATCAGCACCTTGCGGAATAGGCGCTCCAGTGAAGATACGCGCAGACTCCCCTGCGCTCAGCAACGTGCCATGTGAGCCCGCAGGGATGCGCTGTGTCACGCGCAAAACAGCGCCTGCGGTGACGCAGTCAGATGCACGCACGGCATAGCCGTCCATCGCGCTGTTGTCTTGCGGGGGGACTTGCAAGGCAGACACCACGTTTTGCGCGAGGACGCGGCCATCGGCATCAAAGGTGGATACCGTTTGCATGGCAGTCAGTGCATGGGCTTGCCCCAGCAATTGCGGCAATGCGTCATCCAAGGAAAGCAAGGCAAGACGGGTCATACGCTCAAAGGGTTGTATTCAAAACGGTTTTCATTTGTCACCAGCCAATCGGTGATGGCATAGGGGTCGTTCAAGTCGAGCACAGGGCGTTGTGTGGGCTCTGGCAAGTCTTGCGGGGAGTCGGTGGCGATTGCCACCACAAAGTCGTCATCGGGGTAACGCACGGGTTGCTCCGAAGCTTTGCGCCAAACCTCAACTTTGAGTAAATCACTAGTCTTGAAACCTTCCACCAACACCCAATCCACACCGTCGTACACCTCGGCGAGCAAGTGATGCACGGACAGTTGCGTGGGTTGCTCAAACTGGCGTTGCAAAACGAGTCGATGGTTGGAGGCGACCAGCACCTCAAAGGCGCCCGCTTCTCGGTGACGCCAGCTGTCTTTTCCGGGCTTGTCAATGTCAAAGTTGTGGTGTGCATGCTTGACGACGGACACCCGCAAGCCACGCATGCGCATGCAGCCAATCAGTTGCTCCACCAAGGTGGTTTTCCCTGAGCCGGAGTAGCCGGCAAAGGCAACGACTTTCATGCAAGGTCGCAGTGTTGGGTGATGTAGGCCTTGATTTGCACCACATCGGCCTTCATCACATGCACGCGCTTCGGGAGCGCTTCAATGCCTTCAAACTTGGCTGGCCGTGACGGCTCTTGACCTAATGCTTCCACGATGGTGGCTGCAAATTTGATGGGCAAAGCAGTTTCCAACACGACCATGGGCACGCCTGCTTTGACGTGCTCGCGCGCCACTTTCACGCCGTCGGCGGTGTGGGTGTCAATCATCTGGCCAAAGCGCTTGTACACATCTTGGATGGTGGCCAAGCGGTCGGCGTGCGTGCTCTTGCCGCTGGCAAAGCCATAGCGGGTGGCTGCTTCTGCAAAGTGCGGGTTGCCGCTCAAATCAAATTTCCCATGTGTGGAAATTTGTGCGCCAAACAAGTCTTTGGTCAGCGCCGCATCGCGACCGAGCAAGTCGAACACGAAGCGTTCAAAGTTGCTGGCCTTGGAGATGTCCATCGATGGGCTGGATGTTTCGTGTGTGTCCGCACTGCCGCGCACACGGTACACACCTGTGCGGAAGAACTCGTCCAACACATCGTTTTCGTTGGTGGCCGCCACCAAGGTGTCGACAGGCAAGCCCATCATGCGGGCCACATGGCCTGCACATACGTTGCCAAAGTTGCCGCTCGGCACGGTGAAGCTCACCTTTTGGCTGTTGGCCGTGGTGGCTTGGAAGTAGCCTGCGAAGTAGTACACCACTTGAGCCAACAAGCGCGCCCAGTTGATGGAGTTGACGGTACCGATTTTGTATTTGGTTTTGAAGTCCAGATCATTGGAAACGGCTTTGACCAAATCTTGACAATCATCGAACACACCTTCGATGGCGATGTTGTAGATGTTGTCGTCCATCAAGCTGAACATTTGCGCTTGCTGGAACGGGCTCATACGACCATATGGGCTGGTCATGAAGACGCGCACGCCCTTTTTGCCGCGCATGGCGTATTCGGCCGCACTGCCGGTGTCGCCACTGGTCGCGCCAAAAATATTTAGCTCTTCGCCACGGCGTGCCAACTCGTATTCAAACAAGTTGCCTAGCAATTGCATGGCCATGTCTTTGAACGCGAGCGTGGGGCCGTTTGACAAAGCCTCCACCAACAAACCGTCTTCCAAAGCGCGCACTGGCACGATGGCCTCGGTGCCATACACCTCTTTTGTGTAAGTCTTGGCGCACAAGGCTTTCAGGTCAGCCGCAGGAATATCGTCGATGTAGAGCGATAGCAATTCAAACGCCAAGGCCGCGTAACCTTGCGTATTGAACGTGCTGCGCAAACGCGTGAGCGCAGCATCATCTACCTGTGGGTAATGCTCAGGCAAATACAAGCCGCCATCGGGTGCCAAGCCCTCGAGGAGGATTTCACAAAAACGCTTGCGCTCGGCATGGCCGCGCGTGGACAAATACAGCATCAGTTCAACTCTTCCTTGCGGATGCGGGTGATCGGGGCCAGCACGGTACTGAGTTGTTGCATTTCAGCGATGGCTTGGTTCATCTTGGCTTCCACGCAATCGTGGGTCAAGATGATGAGGTCAGTGTGGCTCTCGCCCTCGCCGGCTTCACGCTGCAGCACAGCGTCGATGCTGATGTCTGCATGGGCCAAAATACCGGTGACCTTGGCGAGCACGCCCGCTTGGTCGGCCACGCGCAAGCGCAGGTAGTAGCTGGTGACGATTTGGTCCATCGGCAAGATGGGCAGGCTGCTCATGGCATCCGGCTGGAAGGCCAAATGCGGCACGCGGTTGAGTGGGTCTGCGGTGTGCAGACGGGTGATGTCGACCAAATCGGCAATGACCGCGCTGGCGGTCGGCTCGCTACCGGCACCTTTGCCGTAATAGAGCGTGGTGCCGACGGCATCGGCTTGCACCATCACCGCGTTCATCGCGCCTTCGACGTTGGCGATGAGGCGCTTGGCGGGCACCAAGCAGGGGTGCACGCGCAGTTCAATGCCAGCAGCGGTACGCTTGGAAATACCCAAGAGCTTGATACGGTAGCCGAGTTGGTCTGCGTACTTGATGTCTTGCGATTCCAGCTTGGTGATGCCTTCCACATACGCTTTGTCAAACTGCACGGGCACGCCAAAGGCGATGGCAGACATGATGGTGGCTTTGTGAGCGGCGTCCACACCTTCGATGTCAAAAGTAGGGTCGGCTTCGGCATAGCCCAAAGCTTGCGCTTGTTTGAGGACATCGTCAAAGGCCAAACCCTTGTCGCGCATTTCAGACAAGATGAAGTTGGTGGTGCCGTTGATGATGCCGGCCAGCCACTGAATGCGGTTGGCGGTGAGGCCTTCGCGCAATGCTTTGATGATCGGGATACCGCCGGCCACAGCCGCTTCAAACGCGACCATCACACCTTTTTGATGCGCAGCCGCAAAAATTTCTGTGCCGTGCACAGCGAGCAAGGCCTTATTGGCAGTCACCACATGCTTACCGGCCGCAATGGCTTCGAGCACCAGTTGCTTGGCAATGCCGTAACCACCGATCAATTCGACCACGATGTCGATGTCGGGGTTGGCGATGACTTTGCGGGCATCGTCCACCACTTGCACGTTGGGGCCCACGATGCTTTTGGCTCGTGCCACATCGAGGTCGGCCACCATCGTGACTTCAATGCCACGACCGGCACGGCGTTTGATTTCTTCTTGGTTACGCTGGAGCACTTCAAATGTGCCGCTGCCTACGGTGCCAATGCCTAAGAGGCCTACTTGAATCGGTTTCATGCTGCTAATTTATTT
>CAIODK010000060.1 GCA_903856995.1 uncultured Burkholderiales bacterium | reverse complement strand
GGTGTCTTCGTTGTGAATGCCGGTCACCAAACGCTCGTAGGCGATATGCAACAGCGCCATGCCGGGGGCTTCGTAGATGCCACGGCTCTTGGCTTCGATGATGCGGTTCTCGATCTGATCGCTCATGCCCAAGCCGTGGCGACCACCGATTTCGTTGGCTTTGAGGAAGAATTCGACCGGGTCGGCGTATTCCACGCCGTTCAAGGCAACGGGTTGGCCTTCTTCGAAACGGATGGAGATTTCTTCGGCTTTGACCACGCAGTCTTCACGCCAGAAGGGCACGCCCATGATCGGGTTGACGATCTTCATGCCGCTGGCCAGGCTCTCTAAGTCCTTGGCTTCGTGGGTGGCACCCAACATATTGCTGTCGGTGCTGTAGGCCTTCTCGGCGCTCATCTTGTAGCCAAAACCGTTGGCCGTCATGAAGGCCGACATTTCGCTGCGGCCACCGAGTTCGTCAATGAACAACTGGTCCAGCCAAGGTTTGTAGATCTTCAAGCTCGGGTTGGTCAACAAACCGTAGCGGTAGAAACGCTCGATGTCGTTGCCCTTGAAGGTGGATCCGTCGCCCCAGATGTTGACGTCGTCTTGCTTCATCGCTGCCACCAGCATGGTGCCGGTGACGGCACGGCCCAGCGGCGTGGTGTTGAAGTAGGTGATGCCACCGGTGCTGATGTGGAAGGCGCCGCACTGAATGGCCGCAATGCCTTCGTGGGCCAGTTGTTGGCGGCAGTCGATGAGGCGGGCTTTTTCTGCGCCGTATTCCATCGCTTTGCGTGGGATTTCGTTGTAGTCCGACTCGTCAGGCTGGCCGAGGTTGGCGGTGTAAGCGTAGGGCACAGCGCCCTTTTGCTTCATCCACAGCAGGGCGGCGGAGGTGTCGAGGCCGCCAGAGAAGGCGATGCCGACTTTTTGGCCTTTGGGGAGGTGTTGGAGGATGGTGCTCATGGTGTGGTGTGTCCGCCGTCGATTAACCGAAGTGGCAGATGTAGTGGTAAGGCTCGGTCACGCGGATGTCGAATTTCGAGTTGCCGGGCACATTGAATTGTTCGCCAGCGCTGGACTTGACCCAGTCTTGGCTGCCGTCGAGTTTGTATTCGCAAAATCCAGCGACGCATTCCATGACTTCAGGTGCGCCCGTGTTAAAGGTCAACGTGGCGGGCAAGATGACGCCGACCGACAGCTTGGTTCCGTTGGCTGTCGTGATGGCATGGCTCACGCATTTGCCGTCAAAAAAAACATTGGCTTGGGTGGTGATGCTGACGCTGTCGATTTTTTCTGTGGTCATGATGTCCGGCTCGGTATGAATTGCAAAACGTTAGATTTTAGGTGACTCAAAACGACAAAAGCCGCTGAGCGCGGCTTTTGCATGCAAACCACGCCGAAAGAGGCGTGTTGGGCGGTTTAGTAGCGAGGTGCTGAACCAGGGGGAGGCACGTTGCCGTAGTTGCTGTTGCCGTAGCTTGTGTTGGCGGCTGGCGCCATAGGCGTGATTTGCAAACGCACGGTAGGGCCTGGATCTTGTGGCATTTGCACGGTGTATTGCTTGCCTGCGAACTCGTACACGACGTTGTAAGCCATGGTGCGGTTCTCGTAGAACATTTGTTGGCTGCAACTTTGGACGTTGCGCACTTCTGGAGCGCCGCCGCCTTCGACTTTGTCACCCATGATGGCGCCGCCAAAGATACCGGCCATGGTGGCCAATGCGCGGCCAGAGCCATTGCCGATTTGGTTGCCGATGGCACCACCAGCAATTGCGCCCATGGCAGCACCTGCACCAGATTTCTGGCCTTCGGTGACGACTTGTTGGTTGTTGCACACCTGACGAGGCACCGCCACTTGTTGAATGATGGGGGTGCTCGAGATGACCTTGCCCACTTCTTGGGCTTGAACCGAGACGGAGGCCAGCACGGTCATCAGACCGGCGAGCAAGGTGTTTTGAATGTTGGTTTTTTTCATGGGATATCCCTTTTTGACTTGGCAGAAGTGTAGTGCTTGGTCTGTGCGTGACTGTAAAGCGACGGTAAAACCTATATTTAATTCATTTGACTCACAACGCGGGCCCAGGCTTCTGGGTTGACGCCCACGATCACCGTTTGGCCTTGGACCACCACGGGTCGCTTGATCACGCTGGCGTGAGCCAGCATGACGGCACGGGCGGAATCGCTGTCCTTCACGCTGGCTTGCAGGTCGGGGTCGAGTTTGCGCCAAGTGGTGCCTTTGCGGTTGACTAAGACGTCCCAGCTCACATGCTGGAGCCATAAATCGACGGCTTCTGGCGGAACGCCTTGTTTTTTGAAATCATGAAACACATAGTCGACCCCATGCTCCGCCAGCCACATGCGGGCTTTTGTGACGCTGCCACAGTTGGGTATGCCGTAAACGGTGATGGTTGCTTTGTTCATGGGGATGAATCATGCCGCAAACAGAGTTGTTTGTTGCAGTGGGCGACAATTCAAGGATGAATTCACTTGCCAGTTGGCTCGCGCATTGCGAGCGTTTACACCCCAAAAGCATAGACATGGGCTTGGCGCGTGTGCGCACCGTTGTCGAACGGATGGGTTTGAAGTTTGACTGCCCCGTCATCACCGTGGCTGGCACCAATGGCAAGGGCTCGACCTGTGCCATGTTGGAGGCCTGCTTGCTTGAGTCGGGTTACCGCCCCGGTGTTTACACCTCGCCGCATTTGGTGCATTTCCAAGAGCGCTGCCGCGTGCATGGCGAGACCGTCTTGCCTGAAGAGCTGTTGCCACACTTTGAGCGTGTCGAGGCTGCACGAACCCAGAACAGTGAGGTGTCGCTTACTTACTTCGAGTTCACCACCTTGGCGATTCTGAGCTTGATGGCAGCCTCGCGCTTGGATGTGGCCATTCTTGAAGTGGGCTTGGGCGGGCGTTTGGACGCGGTGAACGTGATTGATCCGACCTGCTCGGTGATCACCAGTGTCGACCTCGACCACATGGACTTTTTGGGCACCGACCGCGAAACCATTGGTCGCGAGAAGGCCGGCATCATGCGCACAGGGTGCCCCGTCATCATCAGCGACCCCGTGCCACCGCAAAGCGTGATTGACCACGGAACCGAGATTGGCGCGGATCTTTGGCTGTTGGGCCGCGACTTCAACTTTACTGGCGATAAACAGCAGTGGGGTTGGGCAGGGCGTGGGCGTCGTTACAGCGGTTTGGCCTATCCGGCGTTGCGCGGGGCTAACCAGTTGGTCAATGCCAGCGGGGTCTTGGCGGCGCTTGAGGCCTTGCGCAGCGTGATTCCCGTGACGGCCCAAGCGATTCGCAACGGTTTGGCGCTGGTCGAACTGCCAGGGCGCTTTCAAATCATCCCAGGGCAACCCGCTCTGGTGTTGGATGTGGCGCACAACCCGCACGCCGTGGCCGCCTTGACCGAAAACCTCGATGCCATGGGTTTTTACCCCACCACACATGCCGTGTTTGGCGCCATGGCCGACAAAGATGTGGCGCCCATGCTGGCGCGTGTGGGCCCCTTGGTGGACCGTTGGTACTTTTCTGATTTGCCCACCGAACGCGCTGCCAAAGCCGCGCAGCTGAAAGCCACTTGGCAGGCTGGCAACACCCGCAAAGACGCGCAAGCCAGCACCCATGCCCACCCGCAGGCCGCACTAGACGCAGCGGTGGCTGCGGCAGACCCCGCTGATAGAATTGTCGTCTTCGGATCGTTCTTCACGGTCGGGGGTATTTTGGCGAATGGCATACCCCGTTTAGACGCCCCACATTTGAGCTCCTGAGACCCCATTCACATGGCTTTTTTCAAGTTTCGATTGCCCGGTCAAGCCGCTGGCGAGTCCCAAGGCAACCACAGCAATACACCCGCTGAGAGCGTAGACGCCATGCGCCGTCGCGCCCGTCACCGATTGATAGGCGCATCGGTGCTGGTCGTCTTGGGCGTGGTCGGTTTCCCTTTGTTGTTTGACACCCAGCCACGGCCGGTTTCAGTAGACATTGCGGTCGATATCCCAGATCGCGCCAACAGCAAGCCCTTGGTTGATACCAGCAAGCAAAAGCCCTTGTCTGCTGGCGCTGGCTTGGACGCCAAAGAAGAAGTGGTGCCTGAAGCTAAGCCAGAAGTCAAGGCTGAAGCCAAGCCCGAAGCCAAGTCCGACGCTAAACCATCTGACAGCAAAGACACAGGCGCTCGGTTTGTGGTGCAAGTGGGGGCTTTCAGTGACGAAGCCAAGGTTCGCGAAGTGCGTGCCAAGGTCGAAAAAGAAGGTATTAAAACGTACACCAACATCGCGCAAACCAAAGAGGGTGCTCGCACCCGTGTGCGCGTTGGGCCTTTTACTAGCCGCGACGAAGCCGACAAAGTAGCGCGCAAGATCAAGCAGTTGCAATTGCAACCGCAGGTCTTGACGCTGTAAGCCCGCGATGCAGATGTTCACGGCCGTAGATTGGATTCTGCTAGCCGTCTTGGGCTTGTCGTTGCTGTTGGGCATGTGGCGCGGTATCGTGCATGAAGTGTTGTCGCTTGTCGGATGGATGGCAGCGTTCTATGTGTCACAGATGTATGCACCCCTAGCCGCAGCGTGGTTGCCCATGGAGGGCAGCAGCCAGATGTTGCGTTATGCCGCTGGTTTTGTGGTGGTGTTCATCGCTGTTTTAGTTGCTACGGTGTTGGTCAGTTGGCTGGTTAAGAAGTTGGTCTCTGCTGTGGGCTTGGGCCCCTTGGATCGATTGCTTGGCAGTTTGTTTGGCTTGCTACGTGGCGTGGTGATTTTGTTAGCCGTCACCGTGTTGGTGGGCATGACGCCCATGCGTGAAACCGAGGCTTGGAAGCAAGCGCAGGGTTCGCAATGGTTACAGCAGTTTTTGCATGTGTTGAAGCCGGTGTTGCCGGCTGATTTTGGAAAGTACCTCCCCTAATGTGTGGCATCGTCGGCGTTGCAAGCAACGCACCAGTGAACCAGTTGATTTATGACGCTTTGTTGCTCTTGCAGCACCGAGGCCAAGATGCCGCGGGCATCGTCACCCAGCTGGACCGTAAATTTTTTATGCACAAAGCCAAAGGCATGGTGCGTGACGTGTTTCGCACGCGCAACATGCGCGCCTTGCCAGGCAACAACGGCTTGGGTCAAGTGCGTTACCCCACGGCGGGCAATGCGTTCAGCGAAGAAGAGGCGCAGCCTTTTTATGTGAATGCACCTTACGGACTGGTGTTGGTTCACAACGGCAACTTGACCAACGCACACGCTTTGAAATCTGAGTTGTTCTCGCAGGACCACCGCCACATCAACACCGAGAGCGACTCTGAAGTCTTGCTCAACGTGCTGGCCCACGAGATTGACAAAGCCACGCGAGGCTTGCCACTCACCCCCGCCCATATGTTTGAGTCGGTGCGCAACGTGCACCAACGCATCAAAGGTTCGTACGCCGTGATTTCCATGATCGCAGGCCACGGCCTGTTGGCCTTCCGCGATCCGTTCGGCATTCGTCCTTTGTGCATTGGTCGTGGCCAAGATGGCACCTACATGGTGGCCAGCGAATCGGTGGCTTTGGAAGGAACGGGCCATGTGCTCGAGCGCGACATTGCGCCGGGCGAGGCCGTGTTCATTGACCTCGCTGGTCAAGCGCACTTCATGCAGTGCGCTGAAGCACCGCAGCTGAAGCCTTGCATTTTTGAATACGTCTATCTGGCCCGGCCTGACTCAACGATGGACGGCATTTCGGTGTACCAAGCGCGTTTGAACTTGGGTGAGACCTTGGCCAAACGTGTGGTGTCCACTGTGCCACCTAGCGACATCGATGTGATCATTCCCATCCCCGAGTCCAGCCGTCCCAGTGCCACACAACTGGCGCATTTGTTGGGTGTGCCGTACCGCGAAGGCTTTGTGAAAAACCGTTATGTGGGACGCACCTTCATCATGCCGGGTCAGGGCGTGCGTAAAAAGTCAGTGCGCCAAAAACTCAACGTGATCGTCAGCGAGTTCAAAGGCCGCAACGTGCTGTTGGTGGATGACTCCATCGTGCGCGGAACGACCAGTCGCGAGATCGTGCAAATGGCCCGCGATGCGGGTGCACGCAAGGTCTATTTGGCCAGCGCAGCGCCGCCTGTGCGCTTCCCCAACGTGTATGGCATTGACATGCCGACGCCTGAAGAGTTGGTGGCCCACAACCGAACCATTGATGAAATACGTCAGGTCATCGGTTGCGATGCCTTGATCTATCAAGATGTGGACGCCATGAAGCAGGCCGTGCGCGATGCCACTGCGACGGATGCGCCCAAGCTTGACGGCTTTGATGCCTCTTGCTTTGACGGCGTCTATGTGACGGGCGATGTGTCCGCCACCGACATTCAGCGTTTGAATGACAAGCGTGTGGACCAAGAAGAGGGCGCTGAAGACAACTCGCGCCTTGCCTTACCCAACCCATCGGAGTGATTTTGGTATGAGTCAACATCCTTTGCCAGATAACTTGCACCTAGATACCTTGGCTGTGCGCGAGGCCGTGGACAAAAGCCAGTACGGCGAAAACTCCGAAGCTTTGTATTTGACGTCCAGCTTCACGCAGCCAGATTGCGAGACCGCTGCGCGCCGTTTCTCGGGCGAACAAGATGGGTACATCTATTCGCGCTTCACCAACCCCACCACCGACAGCATGGAGCGCCGTTTGGCTGCGCTCGAAGGCGCTGAGGCGTGCATTGGCACCGCCAGTGGCATGGCTGCTGTGTTGTTGTTGTGCATGGGCTTGCTCAAGAGTGGCGATCACGTGGTGTGTTCGCGCTCGGTGTTCGGTTCGACCATGAAGCTCATTGGCACGGAGTTTGGTAAGTTTGGTGTGACCTCTAGTTTTGTCTCCCAAACCGATTTGGCTGAGTGGAAAAACGCCATCACGCCCAACACAAAGTTGTTGTTCGCGGAAACGCCGACCAACCCCTTGACCGAGGTGTGCGACATCCGCGCCTTGGCAGATATCGCGCATGCCGCTGGTGCATTGTTGGCGGTCGATAACTGTTTTTGCACGCCGGTGTTGCAACGCCCGATTGATTTGGGCGCCGACCTCGTGGTCCACTCGGGCACCAAATACTTAGACGGTCAAGGGCGTGTGATCGCTGGCGCTTTGTGCGGCAGCAAAGCGTTGATCACCCAAACCTTCATTCCCGTCATGCGTAGCGCAGGCATGAGCTTGTCGCCCTTCAACGCATGGGTGGTCCTGAAGGGTTTGGAGACTCTAGGCATTCGCATGGAAGCCCAATGCCAACGCGCCTTGGCGTTAGCCCAGTGGCTTGAAGCACACCCCAAAGTTGCGCGTGTGTACTACCCCGGTTTGCCCAGTCACCCGCAGCACGAACTCGCGATGCGACAACAGTCTGGCAAAGGTGGTGCTGTGGTCGGGTTTGATGTACACGGCAGTACCGCGGCAGACGGTCGTAAGAACGCCTTCCACGTGATTGACAGCACGCGCTTGATGTCCGTCACAGCCAATTTAGGTGATGTCAAAACCATCATCACCCAACCTGCTAGCACGTCGCACGGTCGATTAACCGAAGAACAACGCTTGGCGGCAGGCATCCAACAACACCTGATTCGTGTGGCCGTGGGCCTCGAACATCTGGACGACTTGAAGGCCGACCTGTCGCGTGGCCTTGACACCCTTTGATTTCAATTTCCGCATGACCAAAATCCGCACCCGTTTTGCCCCAT
>CAIODK010000059.1 GCA_903856995.1 uncultured Burkholderiales bacterium | reverse complement strand
TTGTTGCCATACACGTCATACATCACTTGCATGTCGATGTTGGTTTCTGCGGCTGTGTTACCACCAGATTCGTTCTTACCTTTTGCGGTAATGTAGTTTGCGAAACCTTCAAACGACAGCGGTACAGATCCCACGCTGAAAGGGATAGCCCAAGCAGCAGTCAGCATTGGATGGGGGTCATAGTGGTAACGGTCAGTGTTGTAATAGCTGCTAGAGCCGAAGTTATATCCGGAAGGCGCATTGCTTTCCCACAGTTGCAGCAAGCTCACGTTCAAGAAACCAGCTGGCACATCCACCATCACGGTAGGACCTGCAACAAACATTTCTTTCTTAGAGTTGTAGCCTGCGTCGTTTTTGGTATTGAAGTCAAAACCACTGGTGAAACCCAAACCACGAACACCCGTTGTTTTGAATGATTTACCTGAAACCTTTTCAAAATCCAAAGTGTTGCGATACACCACGTACACCTCGTGAGCACCGGTTTTAGAACCAAAAGCAGAAGGATCAGTTTGGTTAGACATCAACAAGTCAGCATTGAAGAAGTTGCTGCCATATTTGAAGCCGCTAGCATGGGTCAAACCAACGATGGTTTTCGTCACAGCATTACTATTGAAGGGCTCAGCGTAGTTAGTCCCATGACGCAAGCTGATCGCGGTATCGCTCCAATCAGCAGCTTGGGCGCAAACTGCAAAAGCAGCCATTGCAACGAGGGCAATTTTCTTTTTCATTTTTAAGTTTCCTTCTGGGTTAAAAAAATAGATATGCAAAACAGATGCCAGACAACCAGCATCTGTGTTTTCAGTTACTTAGCGCCTGGCACTTTGCCTTCCACGCCTTTGACGTAGAAGTTAACGCCGCTCAAGAACTTGTCGTCAGCGACCTGATCTTTCTTCAGCACTTCTTTGCCAGCGTTGTCCAAGAGTGGACCTTTCCAGATGGCGAAGCTGCCGTCTTTCAGGCCTTTTTTCACTTCATCGATCTTGGCTTTGGTTTCGGCTGGCACGTCTTCGGCAATGGACACGATGTCAATCGCGCCGTCTTTCACGCCAGACCATGTGTGGCCGCCGCCTGTCCACTTGCCTTCCAAGGCTGCGCGGGTGGCGTTGATGTAGTAAGGCGTCCAGTTGATCACGGCAGAAGCCAAGTGGGCTTTGGGGCCGTAGGCGGTCATGTCTGAGTCCCAACCGAAGGCGCGCTTGCCTTTGTCTTGGGCTGTCTTCAACACGGCTGGAGAGTCGGTGTTTTGGAACAAGATGTCAGCACCGCCGTTGATGAGCGATGTGGCGGCCTCAGTTTCTTTCGGTGGGTTGAACCACTCGTTGACCCACACCACTTTGGTTTTGACTTTGGGGTTGCTCGATTGCGCACCCAAGGTGAAGCTGTTGATGTTGCGAATGACTTCTGGGATTGGTATGGACGCGACAACACCCAAAGTATTGCTCTTGGTCATCTTGCCGGCGATGACGCCAGCCATGTAGGCACCTTCGTAGGTGCGGCTGTCGTAGGTGCGCATGTTGGGCGCTTGTTTGTAGCCTGTGGCGTGTTCAAACTTCACGTCAGGCGTGTCAGCCGCCACTTTGAGCATGGGCTCCATGTAGCCGAAAGTAGTGCCAAACACCAGCTTGTTGCCTTGGCCCACCATGTCACGAATCACGCGCTCAGCGTCTGCTGACTCAGGCACGTTTTCGACGAAGGAGGTTTGGATCTTGTCGCCGAATTCTTTTTCTAGGGCTTTGCGTGCATTGTCGTGCGCAAAGGTCCAGCCGCCGTCGCCCACAGGGCCCACGTAGGCGAATGCAATCTTCAAAGGCTCAGCTTTAGCCGCAGCAGCGGGTGCTTCCGCAGGCTTAGCTTCTTCTTTTTTGCCACAACCCACTAACACAGCGGCAGATACAGCGGTCAATGCGGCTGCTTGCAACCAACGACGTTTTAATAAATTTGTCATGCAAAACCTTTAGAAAAAAAGAGGTGAAAAAAACACTGAAATTATCAGCTGGGAGAAAAAACTTTTCCGATCGAAGCGGGCATATTTACCCTAAGCCAACGCGGATTTTTAGAAATCATCGCCAGTACTACGATAGTTGACAGGTACGGCAACATGCTCAAGAACTGGCTCGGCACATCAACGCCAGAAGCCTGTAAATGAAACTGCAACATGGTCACGCCACCAAACAGATAAGCACCTAGCAATACGCGTGCCGGACGCCAGGTGGCGAAGGTCGTGAGGGCCAAAGCGATCCAACCTTTACCGGCGATCATGCCCTCCACCCACAGCGGCGTGTAGATGATCGAGATGTACGCCCCCGCCAAACCGCACAACGCACCCCCCGCCACCACGGCGAGTAACCGAATGCGACGCACGGGGTAGCCCAGTGCGTGGGCCGACTCAGGCGACTCGCCCACTGACCGCAGCACCAAGCCCGCACGGGTGCGGTACAAGAAATAGATCAATGCCAGCGTCAGCGCAATCGCGCCGTACACCAACGGGTGGTGCTTGAACAGCGCAGGACCGATGAGGGGAATGTCCGCCAACAGGGGGACTTCAAACTGCACCCGCTCGGGCAGCTTGGCCTGCACAAAACTCACCCCCACAAAGGCTGAGAAACCACCGCCAAACAGGCTCAACGCCAACCCTGTGGCGTATTGGTTGGTGTTCATCCAAATCACCAAGACACCAAACAATGCGGCCATCAACGCGCCGGCACCCATGCCTGCCAAAAATCCCAGCGTGTCGCTGCCCGTGGTGGCCACGGTGGCAAAGCCTGCGATGGCAGCGCACAGCATCATGCCCTCTGCGCCTAAGTTCACGATGCCTGCTTTTTCGTTGATCAACAGGCCAAGAGAAGCCAGCGCCAAAACAGTGCCTGCATTCATGGTGGCAGCCCACAACAGTGCATAAGTCTCCATCAGAGTGCCTCCGCTTTCATAACCCACCTTACGCGGTAATGCATCAAGGTGTCGCACGCCAACAAGGTGAACAACAACAAACCTTGAAACACACCGGTCAGCGAACGGGGCAAACCAAGCCGCGATTGCGCCAGCTCACCCCCGATGTAGAACATGCTCATCAAAAGAGCCGACAGCACCATGCCCACCGGATGCAAGCGCCCCACAAACGCCACGATGATGGCCGCAAAGCCGTAGCCTGCAGGCACAAAGGGCGTGAGTTGTCGCAAGGGCCCCGCCACCTCTAAACCGCCGGCCAGACCCGCCGCTGCACCTGAGGTGAGCAACGCCAACCACAACGCCTTGCGCGACGAGAAGCCGGCATAGCGCGCCGCATCGGGCGCCAAGCCACCGACCTGCTGCGCAAAGCCTGCGTGCGTTCGGAACAAAAATACCCACAAGGCACCCACACCCGCCAGCGCTAACAGCACGCCAATGTTCACGCGGGTGCCGGTGATGAGTTTGGGGATTTGCGTGATGGCCTCAAAGGTTTTGGTTTGCGGAAAGTTATAGCCCAATGGGTCTTTCCAAGGGCCGTATACCAACAGGTTGAGCACCATCACGGCCACGTACACCAGCATCAGGCTGACCAAAATCTCGCTCGCATGAAAGCGGTCACGCAAAAACGC
>CAIODK010000058.1 GCA_903856995.1 uncultured Burkholderiales bacterium | reverse complement strand
CTGGGGCACGCCAGCTCCGAGTTGAAGAAGTGATCGTTCCCCGCACCTGCGTTGGAGGTACGCCGAACCAAGCGCTACACCGGACGGCGATTCCGCTGCGCTCCATTGCCGCCAGTGAGCTTGGTCGTTAGGCCCCATGAAGGTCACCATCCTTCCCATTGACGAGGCGCATGCTGCGAGCTTTCGGAAGTCCCTGGACTCCGTTGCAAGCGAAAGGCGCTACCTGGCCATGGTCGAAGCTCCACCACTTGAGCAGGTCGAGTCATTCGTTCGCGGCAACGTCGCCAATGACGTCGCTCAATTCGTTGCACTCGACGGGCAGCGCGTTGTCGGCTGGGCCGACATCGTTCCAGCTCGGACCTATGCAATCGCTCATTGCGGCAGTGTCGGAATGGGCGTTCTGTCCGGGTACCGGGGTCGAGGCATCGGCCGCCGCCTTCTCGAGAGTTGTATCGCCAAGGCTTGGTCTCAAGGCATCACCCGAATTCAACTTGAGGCCCGCGCGGACAATTCTCACGCCATCCGTCTCTACGAGCATTTGGGCTTCACCCATGAAGCGGTGAAGCACAGAGGCATGCGCATAGACGGCGAGTACTTCGATACCGTGCAAATGAGCCTGCTGCGGCATGAGGCCTAACCCCTCCATCGAGCGGACGTTAGGCAGCACAAACGAACATGCGCATCCCGGCAACAGTCCTTGAATTCTGGAACGCCTTCGCCGCAACCGGAGTGGCGGATGAACAGCGCTTCTATGAATCCTTTGCATTCGGGGACAGCGAGGCGCTCGCAAACGACTTGGCTGACCTGGTGCTCTCTGGAGTCAAACGCGCGACAACCGGAGCGGTATGGTCGTATGAAGCCGAGGGCAAGCGCTTGCCGGGTCCAGGTGATCAAAGCATCGTCACAAACTGGAACGGAAGGCCACTTTGCGTGATCGAGACTACCAGAGTGGATGTCGTGCCCTTCAATCAAGTCAGCGCTGAGTTTGCGGCAGTTGAAGGAGAAGGCGACGGGTCCCTTTCGTACTGGATGGAGGGTCATCGTCGGTACTTCACGCGAGAGTGCGCCCGCGCTGGTCGAGACTTCAATGAAGACATGCTCGTTGCTTGTGAGCGATTCAAAGTCGTCTATCAGCCCACGGTGCACAGTGCTGCCTAACCCTTCGCTCAAGCTGAGCACCAACGGCGTGTCACGCTGGTCGTCCGGCGCAGGGGCTTCGCCCCATTTTGCGCCAGCCGCCCAGCGCGCCACGCCGCTGGCTTCAGCTCACCTCAAACGTTAGTCGGCACAATGTCAATTCTCGGTGCGTACATGCAGTTCACAGTGCAGCAATCAACAGCGTGTACTGAGCAGGTTGAACAGCTGAGAGAAATTTTCGCCAAAGAGTGGGGACATATTGACTCCTTCGACGGCTGGATAGACGGGATTGCAATTCCGAGACCTCTAATTGCGTTAGGCGTCAAAGGAGAATTGCTTGGTGGTTTGGCATTCACCGCGTACAAGCATCCATCAACGGAAGACTCGGTGCTATGGGTTAACGCGCTCCTTGTGATCGCATCGCAGCGAAGAAACGGCATCGGTACCCGACTGATTCAAGAAGCTGGAGCTACCTCCCAGAAACTAGGCTTTGCGAAACTTCATGTTTACACAAACGTGGCGCGCATCTATCAGCGCCTTGGTTGGTGCATAGTGTCAATGTCAGGTCAGTACAGTGTCTTGGCGTCGGCTGTTTGAGTCAGTTATGGCGTCCAAATATGTTGCCGCCTAACCATTCGCTCAACCGGACCCATTGCGGCGTGCGACCAAAGGCCTGCCATTTCATTCTGGGCCTTTAGCCACACGCCACAACGGTCCGTTAGCTCAAACCTTAGTCCCCGCCAAAGTGCCCTTCACGCTTCTCCCGCTATCAAAGCCGCAGCTTGAGTCGCTAGCTGCGTCACGAGAGCCAGAAGAGCTTCAGCTCCGCGCCGAGCACGGCTCACTGCCGCCTACATTCGTGGCTGCCAGATCGTTGGAGTTGGCTGCAGCGCCTGAGAACGCAACTTGGGCGTCCACGTTCCTGATCGTCCGAAACGAGGATTCAAGATTTGTTGGCGCATGCGGGTTCAAAACAGCACCGAATGCCGGGCGCGTAGAAATTGGGTACGGAGTCTCACCAGTTGCAAGAGGTCAAGGGGCGGCAACTGCGGCGCTGAAGTTGCTCTCGCACATGGCCTTCGAGGCAGGGGCGGCAGAGGTATTGGCAGAGGTCCTACCCAGCAACGTCGCTTCCATCCGCGTGGTCGAGAAAGCAGGGTTTGCTCTGGTTGGTTCACGAACAGACGAAGACAATGAATTTGTCCTTCAGTGGATTCGTCGCAGCGGGGCCTGACCCCTGGCTCAAGCTGCCTCCGCG